>JAFSQO010000193.1 GCA_017446645.1 Synergistaceae bacterium
TCCAAACGTTAAAGCCGTAAGTCAGCATCTAGCTCTGGTCTCCTCCTCCCTTGGTGATTTTTTCGGAAGGTATATATTTCGCCAGCATTTCCTCAAGTTCTTTGCCGTTGACTGGTTTGCTCAGGAAGTCATCAAAGCCTGCTGCCAGCAATTCCGCTCTGACTCCTACGAGGGCATTTGCAGTGCAGACTATGACTTTTGCCTTTGAACCGGGAGCGTCCTTCATTGCCTTGAGCCTGTGCAGGGTCTCTTTGCCGTCCATTCGGGGCATCATGTAGTCCATAAGAATCATATCGTAAGAATTTGCCGAGCATTTGTTGAGGCATTCTTCACCAGAATCGGCATCGTCAATCTTGACATCGTTGTCTTTCATGAGTGAGCGCAAGACTATCCTGTTCATGTCGTTGTCGTCTACGATTAAGATTCTTGCTGTCGGAGCCTTGAGGACTTTGCGTGCTGTTTTCTTAGCGTGTGAGGGTTCCCGTTCGTAGTCGCGCAGGGTCTTTGAGCCTACGATTTTTTGCGGCAGTACTACATGGAACGTTGAACCCATTCCGTACGTTGAGGTAACTTCGACACGTCCGCCCATTAACTCAATTAACCGTCCTGTAATAGCGAGTCCGAGTCCGGTGCCTTCGATGTTATGGGTCTCTTTAGCGTCGATCCTGCTGAATGACTTGAATAATTTGGGAATGTCCTCTGCATGGATTCCTATTCCGGTATCAGCTACTGTGATGTGCAGCACTATAGTTGACGGATCATCGCCTCTGACTCCTGAAAGGGTGAACTTGACGTGACCCTTCTTAGTGTACTTTACGGCGTTGTTGAGAATGTTGACCATAATTTGATGAACTCTGATTCTGTCGCCGAATAATTCATCAGGTAATGAGTCATCAACCTGTGAGATATACTGCAAGCCCTTCTGCTGCGCCCTGATTCGTACCATGTTGTCGACATCGCGCAAGACCTGTGCCAAGTCATAATTTCGTGAGGCAAGTTCGAGCTGGCCTGACTCAATTTTCGAGAAATCAAGAATGTCATTGATTATGTGAAGGAGTGTAGTGCCTGCGCTCTGAATATCACGTGCGTATTCGTAGATTGGGCCGGCCTCGTACTTTCGCAAAATCACTTCGTCCATTCCCATTATAGTCGTAAGAGGAGTCCTGATTTCATGAGACATGTTAGCGAGAAATTCACCTTTAGCAGCGTCCGCAGCAATTGCAGCCTGGTTAGCTTCGTCAGCGATTGCCTTAGCTTTCTGGAGTCTCTCAAGGGTTCGCTCAAGGTCTCTATACGCCGGAGTCTCTAACAGGAAGAAGAAATAGTAGACGTTCACAGAGATGATTATGAAGTTTACCGGGACTTCCGGGAAGAATCTTGGCTGAGAACCAAGAATTATCCAGCAGATAACGAAGTTGCCGAGCAATGCCCAGATTTGTCCGCGTGTGAAGAATTTCCTGTAGATGTAAATTTCGAGTAATGCCCATGCTGCCCAGAGCCATAAATAATAATACGACAACAAAGGCCATAAAGCTCCGGTGATGATTCGTGTGCCTTCGATTGCATAATTTGCTCCAGTGAAGTGTCCTACAAGCTCGAAGTAAAAGAAGCTGCCTAACACTACATTTTGAGCGTAAATCATTCTCTGACGGCCCGGTGTGTTCTGTCCGAAGCATGTTATGTAGCGCATGAACATAAAGTAGACACCGCATGAAGCCATCTGAGCAATTATCATACAGATGTACTTTGACTGAACGGAGAACGATGAGTCCTTCGCGAGTATGACAGTCACGAACAGTTCAACGAAGCTGCTTGTTGTCGTCATGTAACAGTAACGCAGCAGCCCCTTTTTCTCTGTTGAAGTTCCTGCATAAATCAGCTGAAGATAAATACAGAGCGTAACACTAAGAAATATTACGGCGATTTGTGCTTCTATTACGTAAAGAATATCCAAATCTTTAATAACCCCTTCACATAATTTCTAATTCTATTATTTTTATTTCTATTTCTATTCTATAAAGAATACTCCTACTTCTGCAAATCCTACAAGCAGCGAGTCGGAGATACAAATTATGCTTATTATATAGCATAGAGTAATTTTTTCTGTGTTTAGTGTTTACAATACGCGGCTTCATGAAAATAAAAATGTAGTAAAATGCAAAAATATTTTAGTGTGGCAGGAGATGTAGTCATATGCATAAAGAAAGAATTCAATGGATCGATTTTGCAAGGGGCCTCGTCGTAATCTTAATGGTCTTAGGGCACGTTATGCCAAGTGGTAATGCGCTTAAAATCATGTTTATTTTTCACATGCCCTTTTTTTTCGTAATGGCTGGTTATGTCTTAAATACTGAAAAATGGTCAAGCAATTTACGGGATTTTACGAAAAAGCTTACTATAAGATTGATACTGCCGTATTTCTTGGCCGAGTTAATTTGGTATCCGATTTGGTTTATATTTTCTCATCGTTTAGGTTTTATGACGCATTTATGGGGTCTTTCCGAAGCAGATCCTTTTAGGGCATTTATTACTATTTTCTTGGGGGCAATTAATAATAATTATGAGGCCGCCGTCAAAGCTCCGTTGCTTCTGGGACCTATGTGGTTTTTCCCTTGTCTTTTCCTGGCTGAGGTTGTCTTCCTGACACTCTATAAATTTTTCGGGCATGATTTCAAGAAACTCTCAGGAGCTGTATTAATCGCTGCTATATTGGGTCTTGTATTAGGCAAATATTACCCTTTGCCGATGAGCCTGGATATATCTTTGGCCGTACAAGTCTTTATTTTGGCCGGTATTTTGCTCAGGGCACGCGAAATTAATTTACTTGCCTGCGGAATTTCTTTGCTTGTGATGTGTATTGCGTTCACATTTAACCCGTCAATCGATATGAGTTTCAGAATGTACTATAATCCGATTTTGTTCTATTCCGGCGGAATTGCCGGGACGATTCTCATAATAAAGCTCTCTATGATCTGCGCAGGGATTCGCTCAAAAATTTCTGATTTTATAGCTTATTGCGGTTTTCAAAGCGTTATCATTGTCGCTGTGCATCTTCCTGTTGTAATGGTCGTCTATGATGTAATTGCAGCATTAACGCCTTACAAGACACAAAAACTTCTGCAATCTGACTGGCTGGTCGTTATTTTTACAGCTGGAGCAGCTATTATTATCCCGTTAATTATCGCTAAGAAATTCGGTAAAAAGCCAATTGTCAAGTATTTCTGTAATTAATGGGAGTATAGCATAGTTTTTCGAGTAACTATAGCACCTAGTGATTAATTGTGATATTATTCTCAA
>JAFSQO010000194.1 GCA_017446645.1 Synergistaceae bacterium
ACTTATATCTGCGTTGACCCCGTCTCCGCCTTCTTCACCGTCGGGGCCGTAGCTGATGATTAATATCCTGCCGTTAGTATTCCTGTAGACATAAGGATTTCCCCAAGGATCGTCCGGAACTTTCTTGAGATAGCCGCCCTCTGCATAACGCTTTGGCACCGGGTTAGTTGAAGGAGCCGTAACAAGTGCTTCGAGTCCCTGCTGAGTTGAGGGGTAAAAGCCATTATGCATTCTGTACATTTCGAGTGCGTCCTCAAGGCTTCGGATCTGAGTCGCTGCCGTAGTGCGCTGGGCTTCTGCGACCTGCGGGCCGATTCTGGGAACTACGAGGGCTGCGAGCAAACCCAGGATAACAACGACGACCATGATTTCAATGAGGGTAAATCCTGAACGCCTATGCATCATAATTTTCTTCTTGTCTTTCATGTGAAAAATTACCTCCTGAAAAATTTTTTATATATCTTATCTTACAATGCCTGCCAAATCAAAAACAGGTGTCAAAATTGCAAGAACTATAAAACCTACAGAGAAGCCCAGAAACAAGACCATTATAGGTTCCATTAAAGTCGAAAGTTTTTCCATACGGCCTTGAGCTATTTCCCTGCACTGTTCGGACACGTTAGTCAATGCCCCGGCCAAGTCTCCGCCCATCTCACCGACACGGACGACTGCTACAGTATCTTCGGGCATTCCTATTTTTTCGAGTGCCCTGTCAAATCTGTGTCCTGCCTTGACCATCTCCGCGGCATTGAGCCATCTCTTCTCGTCAACGTCCATATTTGAGGCCATTCTCAACGCCTGCACTAACGGAATTCCGGATTTTAACAGGGTGCTTAAATGCGACATTACAAGAGCAAGACTCAACTGTCCGCGAATACCTTTCATGAATGGCATAGTAATTTTGCGTCCTGTGTATTTCATCCATAAGTATATCAGGGCAAAGGCAAGCAGAAGCCATAAACCGTAACCCGACAAGAATTCCGACATTCCGATTAATATTCTCGTAGGCAACGGCAATGTCTGGTGCATGTCCTCGAATAATTCCGAGATTTTTGGGACTACGTAAGTCAGCATGAATGAAACGACTCCGACTCCCACAACGGCCATTACTATAGGGTAGGTCATTGCTCCCTTGATTTTGCGCCGTAGATCATCTTCGAGCTTGAATTCATCTGCTGCTTCAAGTAATACTGATATTAATGTACCGCTTTGTTCGCCTGACTCTGCGACTCTCCATAAACTTTCGCGAAATGCTCCGGACTCGGCGAGGGCTGTATGAAATTTCCGGCCGCCTTCGACTTCAGCGAGGATTTTCTCCATTACCGGCTTCATGACCTTGTCGCGGTTCTGCTTTGACATGATTCTTAATGAGTCAGCTAACGGGAGTCCTGATTTCAGATAAGACGCTACACTCCTGCAAAAGAATATATGATTTTCGAGCGAGAGCATCTTTATCTTGACTTTGCCGGTCTTCTTGTCCTCTGCGAGTTTTACGTCAACTACAACAATACCGCGTTCGGTCAACCTGTCAACGGCCTGCATTGATGAGGCTGCTTCTATCGTCCCTTTAGTGCTCTTGCCTTTAGGGTCATAACCTGAGTAACTGAAATAGGGCATTTATTCATTCCTTTCTTGCTTCATTGGCTGCCAGCGTTCTGTAAAAGCCTCTGCCGGCATTGCTTTATAGTTCATAACGTACTCTTTAAATAATTTATTGTCATTTTCTGCGAGAACCATACCTACATAAATTCTGGGAATTGTGTAACGTGCTTTCTCTCCGCAAAGTCCCCTGTCCTGTACGGCAAAAGCAATCTCATAGCCTGCCTCTTTCACTGAGTCAATTACGTTCTTGTCATAATTGCCTTCAGGATATGCAATAGCGAGAATTTCACGGCCTGTGATTTCTTTGAGAATGCGTTTTGATTCTGCAAGCTCATGAATTCTATCTTCACTGCTTAATTTTACAAGATTCGGGTGACTCATTGTGTGTGACCCTATCGAGAAATTTTTATTTCCTGCAATTTCCTGAAGCTCTTTTACCGTAACATGAGGATATGTGCCGTCAACCTTGTCAATTACTCCGGCAGTGATGAAGAATACGGCCTTCATGCTGCGTTTACTTAACTCCGGGAAAGCATAATTATATATCCCGTTATAACCGTCATCGAAAGTAATCAGCACGGATTTTTCCGGGAACTCCTCACCGTTCCTCATATACGCAACAAATTCTTCGAGTGTCAGGGTCTCATAATCATTTGCCTTGAGCCAATCAAGCTGCGAGCAGAAATCTTGAACAGTAACGTCAAAGTAATTTAACGGCTCTGTTCTTATATCGTGATACATGATTACAGCCGGAAAATATGCGCGGTTCTCTTTATCGTTCCCGTCTGCAAAAGCGGCTCCTGAAAGCAGCATAATCATGATTAACGCAATAAAAATCTTCTTCATTTACTCTCCACCTACTCTTCACCTGCGACTCGTGTTAATTCTTCCGGCGAAGTCAATCCGCGTTCAACGGCTGAGAGTCCAATCTCCCAAAGAGTTTTAAAGCCATCTTTGCGTGCTATCTCCCTCAACTTCGATGCAGGCGCACCTCCGACAAATGCCTCCTGAATAGCCTCAGTGATAATGAATTGCTCGTAAAGTCCGACTCGTCCCCTGTAGCCAGTATTATGACAGTTCGAGCACCCTACAGGAGCATATGCCTTTTTCAGTCCCTGCTTGGCCATCATTGACGGTGGTTCTACTTCTTTCCGGCAGTTAGGGCATAATCTTCTCGCAAGTCTCTGAGCTACTGTGCCTATCATGCAG
>JAFSQO010000195.1 GCA_017446645.1 Synergistaceae bacterium
AAAACAACAAACGTAAATTGAGGGAACACTTCCCTCTCGCCGCAGCGTAGCACTTAGAGATAATAATCTCCGGACTGGGTGAACTATGACGGGTTCTAAGAGAAAAGGTGTAAGGGTAGTAAGTATTAACAAGTAAGGTTGTGTCCCGTTTTGGGGCTATACTGTAGGGGCGAAGTGGACACGCCTGCAAGAATAAGGGTGCAAACCAAACTTCTTGGACGAGGATTTTTATCCTTTCGAAGCTCGCGACTTCAGTCGTGAGAGGTTCACCAGGTGAAAATGCGGTGAAGTGAATAAGGGAACATAAGGCGAGTCCCGACGGTTTAATCATCGCTGCTCGAAAGCAATTATTTGTGGATTTGATTCAACGCGCCGGGAAATGAGATTTTACTATGCTAACTTAGCTCCCCATGCCTTGCATTCTTGAACACCTGCATCATCAGGAGTAAGATTGACCTTCAGACCTTCAGACCTTCAGCGACAAGGACTGCTCCAGCTTCTTTGCCTCTTTCTTCCCAAGTTCTGAGCCATTCGCCGTCGCCCCAGTCGTAAGAGCCGAAGACTGCAACCTTCTTGCCACTAAGGGAATTTGCGGCCTCACTGAAAAACGGTTCCATCTCTGCCTCTTCAAGAACCTCTGCGCCCATTGCAGGAGACCCGAACGCTATTACGTCATACTCAGCTCGCTTGTACTTTCTGAACGTCCGGCGGGCTTTTTTGACATTGCTGTAAACTTTCCAGTAACCCGGATACAAATTTTTTGCAGGTTTACTTTCCATGAAGCACTTCACATCATCAGGCGGGTAATCAAGAAACAAGCCTACTTCATGAGGACATCTGACACCCGATAAAAATTTTTCGCGAAGACATTTCAAACATTCATCGAGATTATGTAACGGATAGCCCTGAGACCTCAGAATATCGCAGGCTTTGTAACACCCCAGGGCACGCATAAGAAGTTCCCGCCTGTAGATCATAACAAGAGCGTTAGTGCCTTCGCTTTGTTCGTTAAGCAAAAGCCATTCAACCCCCAGAGAATCAAGCCACCTTGAAGCGTTTTTTCTCCATAAAGAGCGCATATCTTCGCCATTATTACGTCGAAAATTTATTAGACACGCAGCCTTTAAGCCTCTGATAGTTGGTGCACCGAAACAAAATAATATACTTTTCATAAAATTCTCGGTGTCTGAACGCTTTACGTGTTCCATGAAAATTTGCATTATATTCGCGTTGTTATGCATCATTAATATTTTTCCCCGTTAATAATATTTATGTTTGACTATAAAAACTTACAGCATAAATTAATTCTTGTCAAGCACAAAAAAATCAGACGCTAATACATGCATAACCTGCATTGAATAATTTTACAGGTTGTCAAAATCTCTGACTGGGCGGCTAAGTTCCCTGTAAATCATGATTATCACGATAAAAGACACTATGAAAGTAAGCAAATCACTCGCAGGCATTGACCAGAGTACCCCGTCAAGTCCCATAAAGAGCGGCATTATGACAGTAAGTCCTGCACCGAAAATAATTTCGCGGATCATTGAGAGACTTGCTGAGATCCATGGTTTGCCCATTGCCTGAATGAAGATAAAAGCTGCTTTGTTGATACACGCAAGGACTATTAGGCACAAGTAAGTCCTGAAACATCTGACAGTGAAATCTGTATAGTAGACGCTCTCGCCTGAAGCCCCGAATAAGCCCGCAATATAGACCGGAAAGAATTCAACTATGATGAATGCTGCAATGCCCAAGACAGTCTCACAGGTCAGTAGCAACGAGAATAATTTCTTGACCCTCTCAGGTCTCCCTGCTCCGATATTAAAGCCTGTTATTGGGGTACAGCTTGCTGAAAGTCCGACTACTATTGAGATTACGATTTGGAAGAACTTCATGACTATGCCGATTACTGCCATAGGAATTTGAGAATACTCAGGCTGCGAGAATATTGGGTCAAGTGCTCCGTATTTCTTAATCATGAGGTTGACGGCTGCAACACTGATGACGAGTGAAATTTGCGAGAGGAAGCTGCACATTCCAAGAGGCAGATATTTTCGCATTAAGGCAGGATTGTAATGCAGATTTTCGCGGGTAAATGTGACGGCCTTCATTTTTCGCGAGATATATAGCAGGGACATGAAAGCCGTGAATATCTGACCGATTATAGTCGCCAGAGCTGCCCCCATCATACCCCAGTGAAATGGGAATATGAATGAACTACCCCAGCTTACAGAAGCGGGAGCTTCCTAATTCAACGAGGCTGCGCCGCGATGTTCTGCCAGCGTCTTACGTCCTCTCCAAAGGCGTTAATTCCCTGCGTCCCACAGGTACTCTAATATTGATTTATTGCTTTTGTTGTCGGAATTCTAACAAGATATTCCAGTTATTCAACGAAGCGAATTATACACTACTAATCTAATTGGCGCAATTCATCTC
>JAFSQO010000196.1 GCA_017446645.1 Synergistaceae bacterium
ACAGCACTGTCAGGCTATGAAAACGAGCTGAAGAAAATAACGCCTGCTGAAGCTCAGGAAATTTCCGAAGAGAAAGGCGAATGGAAGAATGCACCATGCTGGCACAACTGCGGAGGACGCTGCCACATCAAGGCACTTGTCAGCGGAGGCAAAATCGTCAGACTCAAGACCGATGACACCCACCCGGACTCAATCGACTATCCGCAATTAAGGGCATGTGCAAGGGGACACGCTCAACGTCAGCAAGTCGCAGGACCGGACAGACTTAAGTACCCGATGAAGCGCACTCACTGGGAACACGGAGGCGGAGATAAAGCCCTCAGAGGCCGTGACACTTGGGAGCGTATTTCATGGGACGAGGCTCTTGATATAGTAGCGTCTGAAATCAAAATCTCGAAAGAAAAATACGGACCCAAATCCATATTCTTAATGGACGAAATTTTCAACAATCAGGGCGGAGAAATTTTCAGAGTACTGGGACTCTACGGGGGCTATATGTCCAAATACGGCAGCAGGTCTCGCGGTGCATGGCGGCAGGCTATGAAGCCAATTCTCGGCTATGACAGGAAATTTCATAACCAGAACGACAGATTAGATCTCGTCAAGGCAAAATTAATTTTACTCTGGGGAAGCAATCCTGCCTGGAACAGCTACCCTTCTGCAATGAATAACTTGATTCGTGCAAAAGAAGCCGGAGCAAAGATTATCGCCATTGACCCAATGTATACGACTACTGCTTCAGTAGTTGCAGATGAGTATATCCCGATAAGACCTGCGACAGATACGCCGTTAATCCTCGCTATGGCCTATGTCATGCTGAAAGAGGACAGCCCGGAAAAGCCCATGATTGACTGGGATTTCCTGAATCGCTGCACTGTAGGCTTTGACTCTGAACACATGCCAGAAGGCGCGGATCCTAAAATGAACTTCAAGGATTACGTACTCGGCAATCTTGACGGCCTGCCTAAGACTCCTGAATGGGCATCGAAAATCTGCGGGACCCCTGTCGATACGATTTACAGGCTTGCACGCGAAGTAGGACTCACTAAACCCGTTACTGCTTTGTTCGCATGGAACTCGGCAAGAGCAGACAAAGCTACCCATGTATGTCTTGCTCAGGTAACTTTGGCAGCTATGACCGGCAACATGGGAATCGCAGGCGGTGCGTTCTCCTGCAGCTGTCAGGAGCGTTCAACAGAAGGAGGCCCTGCCCTCGTAGCTCCTGGCTCAACGGGGGTAACTGCAATCAAGAATCCTGTACCCAACAGCGAAAGAATGTGTGCTAATGAACACTGGCGCGCTATTCTCACCGGAAAATATACGGCTGGAAAAGGTGCAAAGAAGGATTTAGACGTTCATGTTATCTATCATGCTCACAGCAATATAGTATCTCAGACTGCTAACACTATGGAAAGCATCGAAGCTCACAAGAAAGTCGACTTCATAGTGACTCATCAGTTCCTGCTCAACAGTAACGCAATGTTCTCTGATGTAGTACTGCCAATCACTACGCCTTGGGAACGTGACGGGATGGTCTTAGGCGGAGCTCGTGAGGTCATAATCTGGACTCAGAAAGTCATTGATCCGTTATTTGAGGCAAAAGATGACGGCTGGATTGCTTTAGAACTCGGCAAGAGACTCGGACTTGACCCGAAAGAAGTCGAACCTGTATCGCTCAAGCAGCAGAACTTCAACATGTTGGCCGGAGCAAAAGTTGCAAAACCAGATAACTCAGGCATGGAGACCCTGCTCACTATCACAGCTGAAGACATTAAGGCAATGGGAGTCGAAGGTCAGCCTCAGCAGGGAAGAATAACCCTCAGTGAACTTAGAGAGACGGGAAGCTATCAGGTGCCAAGAAAAATGGACGATGCCTACTACTACATCAATAACAAGGCATTCAGAGATGACCCGGAGAAAAATCCCCTCAAGACCCGCGACGGCAAAGTTCAGATTTACTGCGGCGAACTTGCTGAAATGGTCGACAAAGCAGGCTGGAACGAAGGACACCCAATCGCAATTTACGAGCCTTCAACAGAAGGATACGAGGCTACTTTCTCAGATTTCGAGAAGGGAATCAAAGGCAAATATCCCCTTCAGGTTTGCAGCGTACACGTCCCAAGAGGAGCACACGGAAATGTCAGCAATTCACTTTGGCTTCGTGAAGCGTTCCCGATTCCTTTATTGATGAATCCTGAAGACGCAAAGCCCAGAGGTCTCAAGGAAGATGATACCGTAAAAGTCTTCAATGATCACGGCACTGTAGTACGCAGAGTTCACATCACAGAGCGAGTAATGCCCGGAGTCGTCATGCTCGGTGAAGGTTCATGGGTTCAGCTTAACGAGGACGGCTATGACATTGGAGGCTGCCCGAATGTATTGACTGGTACGTTCCCTTCAGGGCCGGATATAGAGTCTTTCGTTAGTATTGCAGAAGTTGAGAAGTACGACAAGCCTTCGTTGCCTGATGCCCTCTGGCCTCAGAGAATAATATTTTAGAGAGGTGATAGACGATGAGTCAAAAGGGTTTTCGCTACGACATGAATAAATGCCTTGAATGCAGGGCGTGCGTAGTTTCTTGCAAAGATAAAAACGATCTTCCGGTCGGTGTGAACTTCAACTCCATCGAAGAAAGGGAAAGCGGCAAATTCCCCGATGTATTCGTGTGGTTCACCATGCAAATGTGCCGTCACTGCTCGAAGCCTGAGTGTGTCTCGAAATGTCCTACAGGTGCAATGACTAAAGATTCTGAAACCGGAATGGTCAGCGTCAACAAAGAAGTCTGCATAGGCTGCGGAATGTGCGTTAAGTCCTGTCCCTACGGAGCTGTCCAGGTTCGCGAGGACATGAAGAAGGCTGCGAAGTGCAACGGCTGTCTCGAACTTCAGAAGAGGGGCGAGCTTCCCGTCTGTGTTGCCTCTTGTACAAGCAGGTGCTTGACTCTCGTTGATATTGACGAACTCCAGAAAGAATCAGGACTCGTCAGAGCAGTCAATGATGACGTATCACCGGATAAGACCCAGCCTAATTTGTACTACAAGCCTAAAAAGGGCATGAAGTAAGGGAGTAGATAAAATGTTGTTCGGCGGTCTGGCAGGAGCATTATTTGCGGATACTGTTCCGTTTCTGGATGAATCTCGCTGTCTGAATCGCCGCAACCGTTTTGAGCCTTGCAGTTTGTGCGAGAGTGTCTGTGATTTTCACGCTGTCACGATAACTGCGGGGCCTTTACCTGCACCAGTTATTAATGAGAAGAAATGCACCGGCTGCGGATTATGTGCTCGTGTCTGTCCGTCAGAGGCTTTGAAGTTGAGGGATTACAAAATTTTCAGGGATTTAACGGGGAATAATATTTTACGTTGCAGGAAGAGCGGCGGTACTTACTGCTTGAAATCTCTAAGTCCTGCGTTGTTAGCATCTGCAATCTTTGTTAATCATGATATTAGTCTCGTAATGCCATGTGAAAATTGCGGGCTTAATCAAAAAATTTCGTGTAATAATCTTGACACAGCTCTGAAATTTCTTGATGCCCTGAAGATTCAGCATAACTTGAAAATCATTCGAGATGAGAACTTTGAAAGCGAACTCTCACGGCGCGACCTGATAGCCCTAATCTTCGCTAAGAGCAGGAACAAAGGCAGCAGTATTCTTGAAGACATAATCTGGCATGACAAGAATAACGTATTTATTTCGCGTAAATTTCTTGAAGATAATCTTGATAAAATAAACGCTGAATTTGAAGCAGGTCTATTCTATGATTTTTCCGTGTCAGAAAACTGCAATGCCTGCGGAGTCTGTGAAGCTGTATGTCCTTCAGGAGCCTGGAAAATTGCAAAGTCTGACTCAAAGGCCGAGCTTAGATTTTATATCTCAGATTGTACGGGCTGTATGCTTTGCGTTAAGAAATGCCCTGAAGGTGCGGTAAATCTTCGTGAAAAAATTTTTTGGCCAGTGAAGTCAGGATTTAAGAAAAATTTTGAGATGACCCGTTGCCGTCATTGCGGTAAATGGTTTATAGTTATTGAGCCTGAGCAGGAATTATGCGATTCATGTTCAAGGCAAAAATATTAAGGAGTGATAAAAAATGTTTGGACTCGGTATGTCTGAACTAATCGTAATATTAATAATAGCTTTGATAATCTTCGGCCCTAACAAGCTGCCCGAAATCGGCAAGGCATTCGGAAAGGCAATCGCGGAATTCAGAGGCTATGCAAGAGACCCTGACAAAGATAAACCAGAAGCAAAGACTCAGGAGAAGGCAGAAGCGTAAATCATGAGCACAAAACCTGAAGGCGCATACATGACCATAACGGGGCATTTATCCGAACTCCGAACGAGAATCATACGGAGCATCTTGTCTTTATGTCTTGCTTTTGGGATATGCTATTTCTTTCAGGATTATATATTTTCGCTGTTACTGGTGCATTCATCAGGTTTACAGTTAATCACAGTGAGTCCGACTGAGTTATTTATGGAAGAGCTGAAGACTGCATTTCTGTCTGGAGTGTTTTTATCTTCTCCGGTTATGCTTTATCAGTTATGCGCGTTTTTGTGGCCGGGTTTAAAGGCAAATGAACGCAGATATTTATTTAATGGCTTAATGATTGGTTCAGGCTTATTTTTGCTTGGAATGTCATTCGCGTATTATGCAATTATCCCTGCTGCCCTTGATTTCTTGACCGGACTGACTATAACAGGTGTAAAACCCATGTTTACGCTGAATAATTACATGTCGTTCGTCTGGACGTTTCTAGTATTATTCGGGCTAGCGTTTCAAGTTCCTGTGCTGCTTTCACTCTTGGCATTGATTGGACTCGTTAAGCCCCAGTCGTTGAGGTCAAAGCGAAAATATTGCGTGCTGATAATTTTTATTGTGTCGGCAATCCTTACTCCTCCTGATGTTGTCTCGCAAATTTTAATGGCCGTGCCTTTACTTGTTCTCTATGAGATAGGCATTTGGGGAGCAGAAATCGCAGGCCGTTACCGCAGGAAATCATGAAGAGGCAAGAATCATCAGCAGTAATTTTATGCGGAGGACTTTCGCGCAGAATGGGAACTCCTAAACATGAATTATTTC
>JAFSQO010000197.1 GCA_017446645.1 Synergistaceae bacterium
CCAGCTGCTTTATTGCCGTTGGAGTCCCGTAATAATCAGCCTTAATATCGCTCACAAGTCCGGGATGAGCGCGGCCTGTCCTTATCGATAAGTACTCACTCTGCAAAAAAGCTATTGCCTTGTCCATGTTTTCTTTTAGAGATGCAAGTTCGTCTTTCGGCATGATAAATTAATCCTCCTTTACAATCGTTCCGGTTTTAACACCTTCAATAATGTTCTTGACCCAGTCAGGTTCCTGAATGCTCATCACCCAGACCGGGATTTTATTCTCGCGGCAGATGGCAAACGCTGCCGTATCCATGACTTGTATATTAAGTCTTATTGCTTCACTGTAAGTTAATTCCGGCAAAAATTTTGCGTCCTGAAATTTATTCGGGTCCTTGTCGTAAATGCCATTAACTTTTGTGCCTTTAATAACGCAATCGAGTCCAAGTTCCGAAGCCCTTAACGCTGCCGCAGTGTCAGTCGAAAAAAACGGGTGTCCTGTACCTGCTGCAAAGATTACGACATGGCCTGAACTCAATAAATCGCGAGCTTTTTCACGGTTATATAACTCAGCAAGGGGCGGCATTCCAACAGCAGAGAGAACCTGAGCAGGGGTGCCTGAATTCTGCAGGGCTGCCTTCAACGCAAGGGCATTCATCACGGTCCCAAGCATTCCGATTGAGTCAACGCTGACCCTGTCGATCCCGTAATCAAGGGCATCACGTCCCCTGAGCATGTTGCCTCCGCCGATTACGAGTGAAAGCTCAAAGCCTGAATTACAAATCTTGGCCAAGTCCTGAGCAAAATTTTTTACCGTCCTGAAGTCCAAGCCTGTGTGCTTATCACCTGCAAGAACTTCACCAGAGAGCTTCAATAATATCCTTCTAAATTTGGATTTGGGCATGATAATCACAAAAAATCCCGTGCACAACACACGGGAATGACAATAAATTTCTTACTCGCCTATAGCAAAACGTGCAAAACGTCTCACAGTTACTTTAGTGCCTAATTTTTTCCCAGTCTCTGCTATGAGATCCTTGACCCTCTTATCTGAGTCACGAATATATTCCTGCTCAAGAAGGCATGTAGTCTCATAATATTTTCTCAGCTTGCCGGGGATAATCTTGTCAACTTTATCGGCTGGCTTGCCCTCATCGATTAACTGCTGCTTGTAGACTGCCTTCTCGCGCTCTAAGACCTCTTCGGGAATATCTTCCGAAACGAGATATAACGGGTTAGCTGCTGCAATCTGCATACAAATTTCGTGGCCGAGTTCTGCAAATGCTTCAGATTCAAGTACTGCCTTGTCTTCTGCTTCGAGTTCGAGCAATGCGCCTACTTTATAATTGCTGTGAATGTAGCAGAAAGCGCGCCCATTAGCTGAGTCAAATCTTGCAAAACGCTTTAACACAATATTTTCGCCGAGCTTTGCAATAATTGCCGTCACAAGATCATTAACAGTGCTGCCTGACTCGTGAACGCTCTCCAGTAATTCCGCAGGGGTAGCATATTCTTTAGCTGCTAAGTGAGCTGTAATCTTGCTGCCCAGTTCGTTGAATTCGTCAGTCTTTGCGACAAAATCCGTCTCACTGTTAAGCTCAATCATTGCGCCTAACTTGCCGTCTTTGCCGATGACGTAGAAAATTCTGCCGTCTGATGCATTGCGTTCTGCTTTCTTGGCTGCTTTGGCTAATCCCTTCTCACGAAGATAATCGATTGCCTTCTCCATGTCTCCGTCAGTTTCAGCGAGGGCCTTTTTGCAGTCCATCATGCCTGAACCTGTGCGTTCGCGTAATTCTTTAACTTTTGCGGCTGTAATCTCTGCCATGATTAATCCTCCATTGTTTCGTCATCGATATTGCCTTCATATTCTTCATGGAGGCGTTCGCGTTCGGCTATTAATTTTTCGTCGTCACTCAAAGCATCAGAGCCGCTTAACTCCTGGACAGGAATGATTACTGCATCTTCGCCCTGCCTGCCTTCGATAACAGCATTAGCCATTAAACCTGTGATTAACTTGATTGCCCTGATAGCGTCATCATTGCCCGGAATTGGGTAATCAATCATTTCGGGATCGCAGTTAGTATCAACGATAGAGACTACGGGGATACCTAATTTTCTGGCTTCTGCGATTGCGTTCTCTTCGCGTCTTGGGTCGATTAAGAAAATTGCGTCGGGCACAGAAGTCATTGCTGCTATTCCGCCTAAATACTTCTCAAGTTTGAGCTGTTCTTTCTTGAGTGCTGCAGTTTCTTTCTTCGTGAACTCTTCCCAAGTGCCTTCTTCGTCATAGCGTCTTAATTCGAGCATTCTTGAAATACGCTTTCTGATTGTCGGGAAGTTAGTCATCAGTCCGCCAAGCCAACGCTGATTGATGTAATACTGTCCGCACCTGGTTGCTTCGTCCCTGATTGTCTCCTGGGCCTGCCTCTTAGTCCCAACGAAAAGGACGTGGCCGCCTGCTTCGGCTGTTGAACGAATGAACTCATAAGCCTTATCGAGACCCCTCACTGTCTTTTGCAGGTCAATGATATAGACTCCGTTACGTTCGGTGAAGATGTAGGGTTTCATTTTGGGATTCCAGCGACGTGTCTGATGTCCGAAATGGACTCCGCACTCAAGCAACTGCTTCATACTTGCTACTGCCAATTTGTTTTTCCTCCTGATTTTATAAAGGTTAAATTCTGCGCTCACTTTTCATCACGTGAATGAATCAACGTAACACCTTTAATGCAACATGAGCGTTGTGAAATTTTGCTTTAAAGCACTAATTAGTATATCACAGCAACAAAAATCGGTACCGTGAATTACAGGTTACGAATATCGTTCAACGACAAATTTGTAAATTGATGTATCTGCTTGTCAGTCATTCCGGCATCCCGTAATCGTCTTGCAATGTCAAATTTTTCTTCCTGTTTGCCCTCTTTACGCCCCTCAGCACGACCTTGAATGCGCCCCTCAGCATGGCCTTGAAGACGACCCTCTGCATGACCTTGAATGCGCCCCTCAGCATGGCCTTGAAGACGACCCTCTGCATGACCTTGAATGCGCCCCTCAGCATGACCCTGAAGACGCCCCTCAGCACGACCTTGCGCAATACCTTCATAGAAGATGCTTTGACCTTCATAGTTAAGAACTCTACCGCCCATAATTCCCTTCACCTCTTTCTCAATATTGTTATATTTTGCGGCGATATTTTCAAGAACTTTTTTACTCATTTCCAAAATAGTCCTTCTATCATGAGTAAAAATCTTGCCGTCTTCAACTGCCTGCTCAAGACGAGTCATGAAATCAGCATACTCTCTTTTGAGTTTCTCTAATTCAGCAGGGTTGCTTTCGTACTTAGAAAAATTTTTCTCAAGCTTAAAGATGTAAAAGGGCAGCAGGAAATACAAATCCTTCTCAAAAATCTGAGCAAGGGAATATGACTTGATCTTAATAACAGGAACGTCAAAATTAACTGAGCCTCCCGGAGTATTAATAACTATGTTCATTGAGTTCGGGGTATTCCTGCTAGACCTCAAAAACAAAATCGCTGCATTAGGAATAGTAACAGTAAGCTGGTAATTAGCGACTTTACCAGAATCAAGGGCTTCCTGAGTGATATACTCGAATATCCTAATCAGTAATGTATCATCGGCTGTAGACTGACATTCAAAAATGTATTTGTCCTCGTGACTGCCTGAAACAATGGTGAACGAGCTGTCAGTAATCCGTTTCTGCTCTGCCCCGTCCTGCTGGTTAATAAAATGTTCGTTAGGGTGAGTGATAATTCGTTCTTTTCCTGTGTAATTCTTGCCAAAGATTTCGTTAATAACAGGTATAAGAAGATGAATGCAATCGTTCATCATAGTCCTGAATGCGTCATCATAAGGTGTAGAGACGATATTATTCTCGTATATATTGTCAATGGCCATTTTACTCACCTCATTAACTTCATTAATTCTTTAATTCTTCAAGTTCCATGCTTGCCTCTTCCCAGTCAGCATATAAACTCTTTAGCAGCTTCTCAATACCGTCGCGCTCTATCATTAACTCTTTTATCCTGTTGGAATTATTCAGCACTTCCGGAGAACATAACGCAGAATCTATTTCGCCAACTCTTTGCTCGGATACGGCAATATTCTTCTCAAGTTCAGCAATGAGTTTTTTCTTCACTCTGATTTCCTGATTACGACTCGCAGAATTATTTTGTCTCGCAGCTTTATTCTCTGATTTGTGAGTCTGAGTCTTCCCCGCTAAGTTCTCCTCACGCTCCACACGCTTTTCGAGATAATACGAGTAATTTCCGGGATAGTCATACAAACTGCCGTCTCTGAGTTCCAGCACCCTTTCAGCAAGGGAGTCAAGAAAGTGTCTGTCATGCGAAACTATAATCAACGTTCCCTGATATTTCAACAAAGCACGCTCTATGATTTCACGGGTATTAAAGTCAAGATGATTCGTAGGCTCATCGAGGATTAGCAGGTTTGTCTCTATCAGCATTAATTTATACAGGGCAAGCCTAGCCTTCTCGCCTCCGGATAAAACTTTGACGCTCTTGTAAATGTCCTCGCCTGAAAATAAAAACGCTCCTAGTAAGTTACGGCGTTCAACAGCATTTAATCTCGACGGGACTGACTGAGCTTCTTCCCAGACTGTATTGTTGTAATTTATATTCTGTGCGCTTAACTGTGAGTAATACGCGAACTTTACGTTATGACCGAATTTTATCTTGCCATCTGAAGGCTGTTCTGTGAGACTTAGCAATCTAAGCAGGGTTGACTTTCCGGCCCCGTTAATGCCTACGAGTGCTACACGTTCTGAGCGGTTAATTACGAAATTGATTCCCTCAAAGACTTTTAGGTCATCATAATTTTTTGCAAGATTCGTAACTTTTATGACTTCTAAGCCGCTTGGTTCTGACTCAGGAATATTTATCTTGACGCTCTTGTCAGGCGAATTCAGCTCGATTAGCTTTATTTTCTCCAGCTGCTTGATCCTGCTCTGAACCTGTGCTGCCTTCGTAGCTTTATACCTGAAGCGATTTATGAAACTCTCTATCTTGTGAAGCTCCCTTTGCTGTGAATTATAAGCCTTCTCTAATAACTCTTCGTTCTGGGCCTTAAGCTCTAAGTATTCATCATAACCGCACTTGTAGAGATTAATCTTATATTGAGTCAGATCCGCGATATTTTCCGCAACGTTCTCCAGAAATCTGGTGTCATGACTGACTGCCAAGACCGCCCCCCTGTAATTAGCAAGCCAGCCTTCGAGCCACTCCATGCTGTACAAGTCAAGGTGATTCGTAGGTTCATCAAGCAACAAGACATCAGGTAAAGCAAGCAACAACGCAGCAATTGCTATTCTCATCTGCCAGCCTCCTGAAAAGTCAAGGCAATTTTTCTCTGAATCACCGCTGGTAAAGCCAAGACCATGCAGAACCCTATGAGCTTCTGACTCGAAAGCAAAGCCTCCGATTGACTCGAATTTATGTTCAAGCCTTGAATGCTCATTGAGTAAAGCCTCGTGGTTATCAGGGTTAGCCGCTAACTTGTTCTCTATATCGCGCAATCTTGACTC
>JAFSQO010000198.1 GCA_017446645.1 Synergistaceae bacterium
AGACTCAAGCTCTAAGGCAAAACCGCATAAAGCTGCACAGTGTCCGTCATGTCCGCACTTGTGAGAGACTCCGGGATTTTGTGATGCATAAGGGATTGCGAGACCCTCATCAATCGGCAGAGCGTCCATATCAGCACGAAAGGCTATAGACTTTGATCCTTCGATGTATCTTGCTGCGTAAAACCATTTTCCGCAATCGACTACTGCAAGACTTGTGTTTGCCTCAAGAAAGTCCATTAGTCTGCGTTTAGTGTTTCCCTCATGGCCTGAAAGCTCTGGGAATTCATGAAGCTCATGACGCAGATTTATAATCTTCTGCAAATTTTCGGCTTTCAACAATAACCACCTCGCTTGCATATAATAATAGCACGTCTAGCAGCGAGGGGGCGGATTTATCCATCACAGTCCCATAAATCCGAATATGATTACACCTGCAAATGCACTGAATAATAACACTTTTGGAATCGAAATCTTGAACTTCAGCAATAAAATCAAGTCAACAAGGCCAAGCATAACTGACGGGACATGAAGCGAACCTGAACCTGAATCATAATAATTCACGAGGGCTAAATCAATCACTACTCCAGCAACCAGACCAACACAGGCAGGACGGACACCGGTCATAATCTGGGTGAGCCTTTTATTTTTCCTGAAGTGCTCGAAAAAGACTGCTGCTGCAAAACACAACGTGAAAGTCGGTGATAGTGCTCCCAAATTTGCGGCTATTGCTCCGAGAAGACCTGCTGCCCTCATTCCGGCAAAAGTTGCGCAATTTAATCCCAATGGTCCCGGAGTCATCTCTGCTATTGCGACTATGTCACTGACTTCTGAAGCTGTCATCCAGCCGTGAGAGATCATTTCGCCGGATATAAGGGGAATCATGGAGAGACCGCCGAAACTGGTGAAGCCTATTTTCACGAAGCTCCAGAATAACTCAAGCAGTAACATCAATTTTTCTCACCCTCTCGTAATACTCGCAGATAATCAGGCCAAGAACCGCGCCGATAACTACCAGCCATACAGCACTGATTTTCGCAAAAAAGAACAGGGCAAACATTAACGCAGCTACCAGAATACACGGAGGCAGTTTGAATGCACTCTTAATCATGCCCATTAATGCGCTTAAGATTACAGGAGCTACGGCTGCCCTTACGCCCCTCATGGTAGAAGCTACCCAGATATTATGCTGAAATGCCGTGTAAAAACTGGTGATAGCGATTAATACTAACATTGGTATCGTAATCATGCCGATGACACAAGCTACTCCTCCCCAGAAACCTGCGATTCTGTGGCCGTAAAACATTGCGATATTTCCAATCATTGTGCCGGGAAGCGAACGGCCTATGCTTGTCAGGTCCAGTAACTCCTCGTCAGTCAGGGATTTTTCCTGATCAACGTATAATGCCTTCATCTGTGCAACGATGCTCCAGCCGCCTCCGAAGGTGAAGCTGCCGAATTTCAGAAATTGCAAATATAATCTTGCCAGCATGTCATTAAACAGTCATTGCAACCCTTTCACGCTTTACGGGCTTGACTGGAGTTAATGTACTATATTCGAGACCGTATTGCTTCATAATCGGCTCAGTTTGTGCGCGAATATACGCAACCTGCTCTTCCGGAGTCATATCTTTTATCTCTTCGTAAAGACTTACGCGGGTAGCATCAAGCCAATCCTCAAAACTGTCATAGCCGTCAAAAGATTTATCATTCATAATTTAATACCTCCTCTGCTGTAACAATCATTATTCCGTCATAGCCTTCTTCTTTGTTAATGATTGCTGTCATAATTCTTGTTTTGTTGCGGTTTATGTGATGAAAGTTATACGAAACAATGCAGTCAAGCTCATATACTGACGCAATAGCAACATGCAAGCTGTCAAGAAGATGTGATGCTGGAACAATCCCCTTTTCAACATAAAGTTCTCCTAACTGCCCAACTTTAGAAGAAGTATTTACAATCTCAAGTTTATACTTCTCGATTAAGGCCAACATGCTAGTTCTTTTAGGTTCTGGAGCTTGTTCTAGTTCCTGCATTACATAGTTTGAAGTATAAGCCTCGTACTTGTCGGCTTTTATAGCTTCAAAGAGTCTCAACACGTCTTCATGTCCGGGGCGTTCTTCGTCAAAATAATAATTGAACACCGTTGTTTCAAGATATAAACGCAACTTCTTGATTATTCTCATCTCCTTATCCTTATGTCTTCATGATTTAATCATTTTACAGCGTGAACCTCTCTCGACTGAAGTCGCGTGCTTCGAAAGGATATTAATCCTCGTCCAAGAAGTTTGGTTTGCACCGTTATTCTTGCAGGCGTGTCCACTTCGCCCCTACAGTATAGCCCCAAAACGGGACACAACCTTACTTGTTAATACTTACTACCCTTACACCTTTTCTCTTAGAACCCGTCATAGTTCACCCAGTCCGGAGATTGTTATCTCTAAGTGCTACGCTGCGGCGAGAGGGAAGTGTTCCCTCAATTTACGTCTATTGTTTTAATACATTTTTGTTAAAGCGGAAGTCTAACCGCTAATTAATCATTGTAAGAGAAAAAGGGGAAAAGTCAAATATACTGGGCGTTTCATCTCACAACTAAAGTAGCGGGTGTTCACGCCAAGCTTATAAAAATCAAGAACCCCAACAAACTCCCAGCTGATGCAAGAATGAATGACCTTACAAGGGAGAACCGAAAGTAATTGCATATCATCATGATAAACATTCCAGTACTAAG
The DNA here is from genome assembly GCA_017446645.1 of Synergistaceae bacterium. Taxonomy (GTDB): domain Bacteria; phylum Synergistota; class Synergistia; order Synergistales; family Aminobacteriaceae; genus JAFUXM01. The sequence continues at coordinate 2,730 of JAFSQO010000198.1, forward strand.
CCAGACAAGAAAGTTATTCCAGGTGAAGACAAACGGTATTAACTTCAGGAAGAAATTCGCGATGTATTCCCACACTATAAAGATACCTTCACATGAAAGCATAATGTATTTTGAGAGCGGAAAGTTCAGCAGTCTTATAAAAGCTCCGACTGAAGCAATGACAAATGCAAATGAGAAATACAACGGGGCAAACAGATTCAGGACTAATCCGATAAGAGGCACGCTCCCAAATGTATACGAGACCTGAGGATACGTAGCGATAAAGACAGCAGGACTCACGAACAGCCACCCGAAATTTTTTTCAGCACCGAATGAAGTAATAGTTATCACGGCAAGCATTGAGAGCCTCCAGCCAATGTCCCAGAAATAAAACGGCGAGTATAGCAATAAAAGCACTCCTGCAAATGATACGCTGTTGAGAGTACTCGCAGGACGGCCAAGTACCCGTGCAAACAAGCCAGTCTGAATCATTAAGCCCGCACGCATAGCACTGGGAGCAGCTCCTGTTATGAAAATATATCCCCATAAGATTATCGAGAGCAGTAAGATATTTCTCTGGCCAAAAAAGAATATCGCGCAGAAAATTACGATTGCTACATGAAAACCTGATACGGCCAGCAAGTGAACAGTTCCCCATTTTTTATGAATATCATTCAGCAAATCTACGCGTTCACCAAGCCACGCAGCCTTTAAGTAGCGTCCTGTTAAAGTCGGCATGTAGATAGAAAGCAGCCTGGACAACTTGTAACGCATAAGGTGAATC
>JAFSQO010000002.1 GCA_017446645.1 Synergistaceae bacterium
CTACGGAGGGTTAAAACTTTCATCGACAGCTACAAACGTATCAAGCGTTATGAGAATCCCAATGAAGACCCTTTACTTAATCGAGCCACTTTGCGGAGTCTTAATAGTCATTGCCCGAGTCCTCAAATATCTTCAGGCGTTCTCGAAAGGAAGTGAAAATTAATTATGGTAATAACAGCTACAGTTGTATTATTCGTATCGTTCTTCGTAATGCTCTTCGCAGGAGTCCCAATCTCGGCAGGTATCGGCATAGCTTCAGTAATAGCAGCCTGTGTCAGCGGAGTTACGACCCTTGAGGGCTTTGCTTTCACTGCTGCTCAGAAATGTTTCTCAGGACTTGACTCGTTCTCGTTGTTGGCTCTTCCGTTCTTCTCACTCGGAGGCAACATCATGAATAAAGGCGGAATTGCAAGAAGACTCGTCAGGCTTGCAAGATTACTCGTTGGAAAAATTCCGGGCTATCTCGCAGCTACAAACGTTTTAGCAAACATGTTCTTCGGAGCAGTATCAGGTTCATCGGTCGCAGCAACTTCTGCAATGGGTTCGATACTTTCACCGTTAGAGAAAGATGAAGGCTATGATCCTGATTATTCAGCAGCCGTAAATATCTGCTCGGCACCAACAGGAATATTAATCCCTCCGTCCGGGCCGTTGATCCTTTACTCGATTACAGCAGGAGGAGTCAGTGTCGCAGCTTTGTTCATGGGCGGTTACTTTGTAGGGGCAATTCTGGGAGTCGCTGTCGCAATCATGGCGATATTCCTTGCGATGAAGCTCGGCTACAAGAAATCAGAAGTCAAAGATGAGGACTCTGCGTTAAAGATTTGGATTGATGCATTGCCCTCTCTCTTAGCTGTAATTATAGTCATGGGCGGAATTCTCTGGGGTATCTTTACAGCAACGGAAGCCGGAGTCGTCATGTGCCTTTATTGCGGACTGCTTGCTGCGTTCTATCGTGAAATGGACTTGAAGACTCTCTATAATCTTCTCGCTGACACTATGAAGAGTTCTGCAACAATTCTCTTCTTAATCGCTGCTTCGTCAATCATGGCATACGTTATGGCCCGAACAGGAATCCCTAACGCAATTTCAAAAATGATTATGGGTGTGTCAAATAACCGTTATGTGATTCTCTTAATCATGAATGTGTTCTTGCTCGTTATGGGAATGTTCTTAGACCTGACTCCTGCAGTGTTAATCTTCGTGCCGATTTTCTTACCCATTGCAAAACGAATCGGAATGAGCGATGTACATTTCGGCTTGATGTTAATCATGAACCTGGGTATTGGCTCAGTAACTCCTCCGGTTGGTTCGTGCTTATTCGTTGGCTGCGGAGTTGCTAACGTGAAGATCGAAGGCGTTACAAGATACATTGTCCCGATATTTATCATGATGACGCTTGCCCTCTTGCTAGTTACTTACATTCCGCAAATTTCCCTGAGCTTGCCGTACTGGACTGGCTTAATCAAGGGAATGGGCTGGCTTAGATAAATCAGTGAATAGTGGGTAGTGAAAAATTTCATCACTACTCGCTAAATTTTTATATGGAGGCATAAACTTAATGGAGATTTGCAGAAAAGTTACAGGCTGTGAAGCATTCGACTCATTCTACATCGTTCACACAGACAGCGCAGACATAAAAATTTACTTCATGACCGACGAGATTATCAGGTTCAGAATTTCGTTTGATAAAGAATTCGCCGAGGAGTCCTACATGTTATCACTCACTGCTTGGGAGGACAGACTCGACCCTCTCTTCACTGAGGCAGAACGCAAACGCATTGATCCGATAAAGCCGGAACTCGAAGACTCTGACTCAAAACTCACTTTCAAGACGGCAGCACTCAGACTCGAAATCGACAAAAACCCGTTATGCGTGAGAGTC
>JAFSQO010000199.1 GCA_017446645.1 Synergistaceae bacterium
GCCTGTTCCGTCGGTCTTCATGATTTTGCGGTTCCATGACCATGCGAAATTAGGCTCAATCCCGGAACTTGCATCAAGCAACATAGATATAGAACCAGTCGGAGCAATCGATAATCTTCGGCTGTTGCGCAAATTCCCTGCAAATAAGTTTTCGAGAATGAATCTGGCTTCATCAAAATCTTTTATCTCATCAAGGGTATTTATCAGGGTTGCCGGGATTTTTCTCTCGTCCCTCATAGTTTGCAGCATAGATTTATACTCTTCAGGCGAGTCAGGTATCTTTACACCTGTAAATAAATCACGCGCTAAATCATGCTCAGGAAACGGAGCTTTCTTATTGTCCGTAACAATCTGAATCGTCGCTGACAGTGCAGATACAGCCATAACGCCGCCCAATTCCCTGCAAAAATCATTGAACTCTTCGGAACCGTAAATAATATTTTGCTTTATTGATGAGTCAGCAAGCCCCATTATTCCCAGACCTACGGGTCTTATTGATTTAGTGCGCTCGCCTATCTCTTTTAAGGGGTACATGCAGGCATCGATTACTAAATCAAGATAGTAGATTGACCTGAAGACTTGAGCCTTGAATTTCTCCCAGTCAAATTTTTTATCGCTGTCCACAAAAGTTTCTACGTTAATTGAGCCTAGATTACAGCTTGTGAAGTTAGGCAAGGGCTGCTCACCGCACGGATTAGTTGACTCGATGTCCCATTTATCGCCGCCGAGCTTTAGGATATTATCCTGTCTTGCGCGGTCAATGAAAAATATTCCGGGGTCTCCGCGTTTCCATGCAGCCTCGCAGATGTGATTTAGTAAGTCCTGGGCCTTCACTGTCCTGACAACATGGCCGTTGACTCTTGAATGCAGATCAAAGTCTTTATTCTCTTCTGCTGAGTTCATGAGCAAGTCGGAAATCGCAACAGAAATATTGAAGTAAGATAACTTGCCGTCCTCAGTTTTACAGTCAATGAAGTCATAAATATCAGGGTGGTCATCAAAAAGCATTCCCATTAGGGCAGCGCGCCTCTTTCCGCCTTGAACTACGACAGCTCCCATAGTGTTCCATGTTTCCATGAATGAGACAGGGCCGGAAGCCTTGCCGCCTGTTCCTCCTGCGATTTGAGAACTGTGCTCGCGTAAATGGCCGAAGTTACCGCCGACTCCGCCTCCGAATTTGCTGATTATGCTTGCGTTTTTGACGGACTCAAATATGCCTTCTATGCTGTCCGGGACGCTGATAACGAAACACGCGAATAACTGCTGGTTCTTCGTGCGGGAGTCATAGAGCTTCTTGTAGTCATCATAGCTCATTGAGTCTATATCTTTATAGATAATATCTGCGAATTCAGGTATCACTGTAAGACCTGCTGCTGCACTGAATAAGCACGGCGAATTAAACAAGAACTGACGGTTTAAAATATCGCTTGCAATATTCTTCTCAAGAGTCTTCAGCCACTCGAGGGAGTCAGAGCCGCAATAATTCACTTCTGCGCTTGCAACAGTCCTTGATACCCGTCTGACAAACTCTTCAAAGCTGCGTTCTTTCCTGCATGAATTTATCTCTGAGTCGAACCTCTGTACAAAATATCTCTGGTCAAGAAGCCACATAGCATTATCCGATAATCTTGAAGTCCCGAAATTTTCCAGAGAGCGCGAATCTATCTCAGAGTCAAAAAAATCTTTTATGGCATGAATACTCATTTTGTTAATGTTCACTTCCCCTTGTGCAAAAAATATCCCCCGACCCCCAGTTTTTATTATAAGGGCCGGAGGGCTGTAGTTACGATGAATATAAATATTTGCGTGTGTTGTGAGTGCTTATTTTGCCGGTGCTGCCTCTACTTTCGCAGAAGAAGCCGCATACTCACGGTAAATCTTTATGAGCCTTACGAAGATTCCGTCATTCGGATTAATATCCTCGATTGCGAAATCCCAGTAAATTTCTTCAGGAGACGCTGCCCACATCGCAAGCGAAGGCACGGAGAACTTTGCGTTCAAGACATCGCGGACCTGCTCGGCAACTTTCTTGTAACCGAATACATTTGCCATCGGCATAACCATAGCGAAAACGCCGTTATCGTTGATCCATGACTGAATGCCCGCAAAATCAATGACGAGTGCAGAAATTGCGTCACGGTTCATTACGTCAGCAAGTGCTCCTGTAGGCTGAGGTCTCTCGGCTAACGTTGCTGCTTCTGCCATGCTGACTGCCAGGGTGTCCTTATTATTAGCAATATAGCACGGTACAGGGCTTATCGATGAGTCAACCTGCAAAAGTTTCTCCTGCTGCTTTGAGAAATACTGAAGCTGTGAAATCTTATCGAATATCTTTTCGGCTGCCCCCTGTACTCCTGTTGCTGAGAAGAATATCGCAGGGATCTTAACGCCTTCTATGTTGATTACGTCATTGACGACAAACGAGAATGAACCGTTAAGGGCGTTATATAACTCTTCTTCAGAAATCTTGAAACGCTTGGCCTGCTTGACCATTTCGGCCCAGAGTTCTCTTAACTCTTTCGTCTCGCCCATTCCTTCAACGTTGAAGAGTCCGCCGAATGCTATTAACGGTGATTTGCTTCCGCCTGCATTGACTAAATCAATATAGCCGCCTTTAGTAGCAACGAGAGCTTCCGGCCTGAAGTATTTATCAAGA
>JAFSQO010000200.1 GCA_017446645.1 Synergistaceae bacterium
CAATGTCAACACCTGCAGCAAATCCTTTAGGGCAAGTCAGTGCAGTTCGTAATGGAGGCGTTGAAGGAATGATAACCGGTTCAGGTTATACTCCTTTAGGTTCAATGCAGGCAGCCCGTCATGTCCAGAACCCGGCTAATGCAGCCAGCATGGAAAATTATATCGGAGCAAGTATCCTTCGCAACGAATTCGCGAATCTTTCAGGCTCAGGCCCAGTATCAGTATCAGGAACAGGAACAGGAGGACAGGGTGCAGGTTTCATGACATCACCGGCTCGTCCGGGAGTTTCGACAAGCTCGGCAGGCAGACCGGCAAGGGTTAAGCGTGCAAACGAAATCGTTCAGGACTTGAAGAATCAGCGAATAATGAATCAATTCATACAATCGCAAAATCAATCACAATCACAATCAGGGAGGCGGACTAGATCATAAATGTTCTGGGGAAAAAATAAAAAGAAAGAAGAAGAAGAGAGAGTCAAGAAGCAGCTGGATAACCCATATATCTCAGCCAGGGCAGAATACGGCGACAGATACGGGGCAGCAGCTAACGAGGCAGCACGGTGGAGGCAAATATCTTTCTTGATGCTGATGCTTTGTGCGTTGTTCGGCTTCCTGATGATATGGATGGCTTCACAAAACAAAGTCGTCCCCTATGTCGTTCAGGTTGACAAGCAGGGCTACACCGTTGCTATAAGACCTGCAGAAGAAAGCTCTAATGCAGATAATAGAGTCATAATTGCAGCTCTGGGAAGATTTATTACGAACTTCAAGACGGCAGTGTTAGACCCTTATGCTCAGAGATATTTGATTGACCAGGTTTATAATTATATCGGCAGCGGTTCTCAGGCGGAGTCAGTCGTTAATAATTTTTACCGTGAGAATAATCCCTTTGCAGAAGGCCGGGATTACACACGTTCAGTCGAGATTCATTCTATATTGCCAATTGGCGGCGGTAATAATTCCTGGCAAATTCTGTGGCTTGAAAATATGGTCAGGAACGGCGAAATTCAGGGCAGCACGGAATGGCGGGCAATCATGTCTATTAAGATTTCACCTGTACGCGAACTTTCTGCTGTGATAAAGAATCCTGTAGGAATTTACGTTACTGAACTCAACATGGCTCAGGATATTATTCAGGACGACCAGAATAATTAATAAAAGCGAGGTTCATATTTATAAAAATGCGATACATGAAATTATTATTAGCGTTATCGTTCTTATGTGTAAGTCTTCTTGTCAGTGCAGGTGCTTATGCTGCTGACTCATCGAGCTATTACAATTACGACCCTCAGACAGGGCAGCTTGTTTTCCCTTCGGATAATGGGGCGGATACCCTTTTCCCTGCTAATACTACTCAGAGTAATCTCGAAGCAGAGAGGGCAGCCGAGGCAGAGTATCTTGCAATTCAGGAGGCCAACGAGGAAGCCGAACGAATCAGACAGTGGGAAAGGCTCGACAGGGAGATAAAATTACGCCGTTATGACAATATTGTAATGGGAATGGAAAAGGAATTTAACTCAGCAAAAGCAGCTTCTAACCCATTTTTGGGCGAACAGGGTTATATCATCTATCCTTATGGCGAAGTAGTGCCAGTGATTACCTGCAGACCCTTAAGAATGACCGATGTAGCACTCGAACCAGGCGAGGAGATAATGGGAATTCATGCAGGCGACACAGTGCGCTGGCAGTTCTCCCCTTCACAGTCCATGAAGAACGGTCTTGCAGTTGCTCATATCGTAGTCAAGCCGTCACAGCCCGGAATTTCTACGAATCTTGTAATTCACACTGACAGAAGGACCTATAATCTTGACTTCACTTCTTCAGAAGGCACTCAATATCTGCGCGGTGTAGCATTCTCATATCAGACTAATGATCTTACGTATCTATTCACCAGCAATAACAAGAAGAAGGCGTCCGATAAGGAACTCGAAGACAAAATGCAGGTGAACAATTTCGACGTTGACCTTGAGGACATGTACACGAAATATAATATTATCAACGCTGCAAAAGTCGACTGGAGTC
>JAFSQO010000201.1 GCA_017446645.1 Synergistaceae bacterium
CTCTGCATGTCAGGAATAAGCCCGATAATCTACTCGAGTTCAGCACCGTACACAAATAAATTTCCGTTAGCAATGGGAATATTATTCTCTATTGGCTGCACAGGAGGGGCTTTAATGCCTTTTGTAACCGGTTTAATCGCTGAATTTTATGGTTTTGACGGTGGAATGTCAGCAATACTCGTAACGTTTGTCTTGTTAATAATCTTTGCTATAATCAACAAAAACTGGAGGCACGAAGCATGAATCAGAACTGGAACAGTAAAAAGTATTCCGAAGGTTTTTCGTTCGTCTATGAGTATGGCTCAGACGTGTTGAATCTCATTCAGCCTGAAGGAGTATTTAGTGCGATAGATTTAGGCTGCGGAACAGGGACATTAACAAAGGCACTGAAAGACAAAGGCTTCAACGTTAGGGGACTTGATGCCTCAGAAGAAATGCTGGCGAAGGCACGGGCGAATTACCCTGATATAAACTTTTCTCATGCAGACGCAGCGAACTTTGTTTTGAGTGAACCAGTTGATTTAATTTTCTCGAACGCTGTCCTTCACTGGATAGACAAGTCAAGGCAATCATCAATGATGAAGTGCGTCTATGATGCCCTAAGAGCAGGCGGTCAATTTGTGTTTGAGATGGGAGGCTTTGGCTGCTGCAGGTTAATTCACGAGAAACTTGCAGAAAGATTTAATGTTCATGGTTATTCATACACTATGCCGTTTTATTTTCCGAGTATAGGCGAGTACTCTTCACTCTTGGAGAAAGCAGGCTTCACTGTGAGATATGCGATATTGTTCGACAGACCAACTCAGCTTAAGGGCGATAACGGGCTTTACGACTGGATAAATATGTTCGTGACTATCCCATTTAGCGGCGTGAATAAATCTGACAGGGAGTCTATTTTGCGTGAGTCTGTTGATTCATTGCGTGATAAATTATTTGACCATGAGTCAGGACTCTGGTTTGCTGATTACGTGAGACTCAGGGTCAGGGCAGTGAAGGAGCATTAAGATATGCACAAGAAGACAAGGATTGAGCTTATTGACCTTGCAAAGGCAATCACAATTTTTTTAGTAATTTTGGGACACACAACAGGAAATCTTGATACCCCGTTGTATAGACGAGTTCTTTATTCGTTTCACATGCCGCTTTTTTTCTTTCTCGCAGGACTTTCTATTAAGCCTGTACCCATAAAGAGCTGGGGAGAGTGGCAAGAGTTCTTAAGAAAAAATATTTTAGCTTTAGTTGTTCCTTATCTGATTTGGGGGGTAATTTACGCACCGTTTTCATTTGGCCGTTTTCCCAAGCTGTTCTATGCGTCATGGTTTGCCTTAACGGATATTGGAACTCTGACATCGCTTTGGTATCTTCCGACATTATTTGTTGCGAGAATTTTAGTGCAAATAATAATTTCGTTGCTTTATAATTCTAAAAAGCTTCTTTTCACATGCGGTGTTATGGCTGTGCCAATGTTCGTAATTGGGTTTATACTTCCGAAAATAGACGGCGGATACCCCTGGAATTTCGATGTTGCTTTTACAGCTTCGGCTTTTATTCTTTTGGGAATAAGTTCAAGACAGCAGGTACTAATTTTAGCGCAGCAGACTGGGACAGTACTTTTTACATTTTTTGCCATAAGTGTCGTTTTGTTTCTTTCCGGTACAGTTCTTAGGGCTGATGACTTAGATTTATCGCTGATGTGCGCTTCATCGTACGGAAATATATTCTGGTTCATGTTCAACAGCATTTCCGGATCAATAGTATTTATGTTGTTGCCAATGATTTTGAACAGGATAGCGCGTGAGGGGATACGGCCATTCAGCGTTTCAGCAATAACTTACATAGGAAGGCACACGCTGGGAATTTTCTTGATTCACAAAAATCTCCTGCAAGAATTAATCCTTCCTTTTATCAGAGATTATATTTCCGGCGAATTTTTCACGGCATTCATTGGCAGTTGTATTGCATTATCTATCAGCATAATAGTCTGCATGATTATTGAACGCTACGTCCCGCAATTATTGGGTCAGTTTCCAGTCTACAAAGATTAACAAAACAGCGGGGAGTTGTGATGCTGCTTCCCCGCTAATAATTTTAACTAGTCTAGTCGTCCTCACAGGTTTTAATAGCGTCATCAGCACTCTCGCCAGTAAATATTACGGATAAAATTCCCGGCGCATAACGCTCGAACATCATTGCAGGCACTACTATACTTGCCTTCACGATTTCACGGGACGGAGTAATATCGTTGCAGGGCGTGTAGACTTTGAAGCGTATTTCACCGTCATCGCAGTCAAGCTCAAAGTTGCCTATTCTGAGACCGTAATTTGCACGTGACAGGAACGCCGCCATTTCGCGAATTGCCGCAGAGTCATCAGAGTCAGCATTAATCGGCGAGATAGCATACACCGTGTAAGAATCTCTGTGAACTGGTACAAAATAGTTCACGTGCTTGAGTTTGCCGCTGATATTGACTCCGAACCTGAAGATGCCTTTCTCTTCGTCAAAGTCAAAATTCCAGTCATCAGCAATCAAGAAGTTGCGAATTTCTGCTGCGACCTCACGGGAATAATCATCACCTGCAGAAGCACCCTTACAGGTCATGAGGATAATTAACGTGCATAAAACTAAAATAGCTGCTAACACTATAAATCACTCCTTTAATATTATTATTATCTTGCAAGCCAGCCTCCGTCTACTGCTAAGATATGGCCGTTCACATAATCAGAGGCTTTTGATGCCAGGAAGACTGCCGCACCCTTAAGGTCTTCAGGAGTTCCCCATCTGTCAGCGGGAATTCGGGATAATATTTCTGCACTGCGCTTAGGGTCTGCGATTAATGCTGCCGTGTTATTAGTGTCTATATAACCTGGTGCAATTGCGTTGACCTGAATATTGTGCCTTGCGAGTTCATTTGCCATTAACTTCGTGATACCTGCAACACCGCTCTTGCTGGCCGTATAACTTACGACTCTGATTCCGCCCTGAAACGAGAGCATTGACGCAATGTTTATAATCTTTCCGCCTCCGTGTTCTTTCATGTAACGTCCTGCAGCCTGTGACAGAAAGAACAAAGATTTCAAGTTCATGTTAATAACGTCATCCCAGTTAGCCTCGCTGAACTCAAGGACATCTTCGCGCCTTATGATTCCTGCGTTGTTGACGAGAATATCAAGCCTGCCGAAAGTCTTTATTACATAGTCAACTAAGTCCTGAATCTTGTCCTGTTTAACTAAGTCAATATCGTAAAATTCAAACTTGCGTCCAAGTGATTTTATATACTGCTCAGTTTCAGGCATGGGTGCGTGTCCTGCCCCTATAATATCACAACCTGCTTCGGCGAGACCCTCTGCAATACCCTGACCGATCCCTGTCCTTGCACCTGTTACCAGTGCTACTTTGCCTGTTAAGTCAAAAAAATTTTTCATGATTATTGCCTCACTTTACTTCATTACTTCATATTTACCGGATTAATAACGTCCATGTCGTCGAATTCCTGATTCTCTCCGCCCATTGCCCAGATGAACGTGTAATTTGCCGTCCCTGCTCCTGAGTGAATTGACCATGAAGGCGAGATTACAGCGTCAAATTTCTGCATGACTATGTGCCTTGTTTCCTGCGGCTGTCCCATAAAGTGAAAGACCACGTTATTGTCGGGCATCTCGAAATAAGTGTAAATTTCCATGCGTCTTTCGTGAGTATGAGCAGGCATAGTGTTCCAGATACTGCCGGGTTCAAGGGCAGTCATTCCCATTGAGAGCTGGCAGGTCTTCAACACATCGGGGTGAATGAACTGGTTTATGACCCGTAAGTTTGAGGTATTTGCGTCACCGACTTTGCGTTTCGCTGCATCAGCGAGCTTGATTAACCTGGTCTCGTAACTAGTGTGAGCAGGTGCTGAGACCATGAAGAACTTTGCGGGGTTATTTGCATCGTTGCTTGAGAAAAAAACTTCCTTTGCGCCCTTAGTGATATACAGGCAGTCCTTGTAGTCAAGTTCGTAGACTTTCCCGTCAACTTCGATTTTGCCAGAGCCTGCAAGGTTAAATATCCCGATTTCCCTGCGTTCAAGGAAGTAATGGGTTCCGAAGTTCGCCCAGACATCAATGCCGTCATCGATAGCCAGTTTCTTGCTCACAGGCATACATCCTACTGTAACCATGCGGTCAACATGACTGTAGACTGCGTGAACTTTGTCGGGCTGGTAAAGCTCATCATGATTAATCAGGAACTCCTCGCGAAGCTCTTGAGTAGTATAACGCTTAACATCATTCGGGCTGCATGAATAGCGAATATCCATGATTGATAAATTCCTCCTGTTTTTAATCTCAAATAAAAATTTCCCGTGTATGTGAATATTGTATATTATTCCTGCAAAATTTGCTTTGCCAGTTCATATTTTTGCCTGCGTTTATTAAATGCCTCAATCTGTTCTGGACTGTCGAGCCTTGTAATGTCAGAGTTATGATTCAGGTCCGCGAGTTTCACCTTTCTTGCTATGGGATTGCTCTTAATTTCCCTGATATAGTCAAGATAGTCAACGCCTTCTTTATGAGTCAATACTTTCACTGCTTGAGTTATCTCTTCCGGGAAAATTGTCTGAAGTTCTCCGAGTGTTACATCAGTGTCCTCGATAACGTCATGCAGGAGGGCAGCGCAGACTTCTGACTCCGTGTCCATTTGAGACGCTACGACAACAGGGTGAAGAAAGTAGGGCCGTCCTGATTTGTCTTTTTGTCCCTGATGAGCAGAGTACGCTATATCGATTGCCTTGTTAATGAGTGCGCTGTAGAGCATTGATATTCAGC
>JAFSQO010000202.1 GCA_017446645.1 Synergistaceae bacterium
ACGCCTAAGTCATAGTGAGGCTCGGAAATTTTTTCGTTCGAGATTGCCCCGCTTGATGAAGGCAGCAGAGTCGTATCAAGTGTAGCCTTGATGTGTCCCGTCTTGCCTTCTGAAAGTGTGTAGCCCTTGCGCGATTTGTTCCAGACAGCGAGGAGGCAGTTCTGCATTCTTCCCTGCTCCACAAAAATTTCGACTAGGAGCGACAGGAATTTGCTTTGATTCTCCGCACCCCTTAAGACCTTCAGGACGTTCGAGAGTGATAAGACAGTGAACTCACCGGTCGATATATTTGCTTCGGCCTGCTGTGATTGTTGTCTCAGGTTGTTAATCGCAATTGCCCTGACAGCTAAGTTGCCGAGTAACTCAAGGAAGTTCATAGTCTGGTCATCTGGTAACTCGTCCCAATGCATAAGACAGAACAGTCTGCAATCACCCTCAGCAACAGGCAGCACTACTTCAACGGGTGCATCGCTCTTCGTAACTACAGGAGTCGGCGGCAAAATCTGCGAAGAGTAAAGGCCCTTCCGTTCCGGGATATTGTCAGCCTGACCGTTAAAGACAGTGAGGTAGTTCCCTTCATCGCGCAAAATTGCAATTGACTTGGGAAACAGACTTTCTTGCAGCACGTCAGTCAGGAATGAAGCAAAGTACTGCAGGGGCATAGGCTCAAAGATTGATGCTAATGTGTTCTTTGTCGCAAGAATCATGTAAGAGAGCCTCGATAACTTTTTCTCAGTGTCCGAAATCTTCCTGAACGTCTGCCAAAGTCTCAATAATCCTGCATAGGGCCTTAGCTCGCCGATAAATTCTTCGGGAACAGCAATCTTTGTCTCACACAATACGTATATCTCCCAATGTGCTCCCATGATTCTAACAAGGCTTGGCCACTTTCCAGCTTCGGGACCATCTGAGTAATCAATCTCGAATGAATCGCGGGGAAGTCCCTGAGAAAAGACCCTCGTTATGCTGTCCTTAATAGTGAGACTATCCGGGACAATACCTGCAGCATCAAGAATATTCAGGGTGTTAGCCTCAGATTCAGAAGGCGTAACTATGAGCGCACGAATCGATTTGGAGTCAAGAAAATCTGTCAGGCTCTTCAAGGCTCCTCCGTTGACGAGAAAATCTATTTTGTTGTAAAGCTCGTTAATATTTTCCATGAAATTTATAACCCTCCGGCAAAAAATTTTTTGTCTTTTATTTTATCGCTTTTTCCCTTCAAAATCGTATAATATATTGCGTGAATTATCCCGAAAAATAAAATTTTCAAGAAAGTGAATGCTTTTTGCAATAATAGTTAATATGAATATCACAAAATTCAAAACAAGAAGGGCTGGCGCGTTAATAAATGATTGAAGTACATCGTCTGAACGGTGAAGCATTTCTGATTAACTCCGACATGATCGAAACAATTGATATGACACCGGATACAGTATTGCGGCTGCTGAACGGACATAGATACATAGTACGCGAGAAAGTTCGGGACGTGTATAAAAAAATTATCGCCTTCAGGAGAGCTGCAGGTTACACTTGCATAATCGCCAACACTGCAGATGAAGCTAAAGATGAATAATAAACACACTACTATAGAGGTGAACACGTTTTGGATTTAACAAGTCTTATAGGATTTCTGGCAACATGGATACTCGTTCTTGCTTCAATGGCTTCGGGCGGCAACTTCGGAGCATATATCGATGTCCCCTCAATCATGATTACATTGGGCGGAGCTATCGGAGCTACGGTTATCTCAAACCCCGGCGACAGACTCAAGACAGTAGGCGGAAGTCTACGCAGCGTTTTCTTCAACAGTCAGCCGGACCAAATCGGAATGGTACAGATGATAGTGAGCTTTGCAGAGAAGGCCCGGCGTGAGGGACTCCTGGCACTCGAAGCAGATATTGCCGAAGTAGACAGCGATTTCATGCGCAAGGCAATGCAGCTCGTAGTTGACGGAACTGACCCGGAACTTGTCAGGGCGATTCTTGACACTGAGATCGGCAACTTTGAGGACCGTCACGGGGCAAACAAATCTATATTTGACACCCTTGCAGAGTTCGGCCCTTCATTCGGAATGATAGGCACATTAATCGGACTTATAGCAATGTTAGGAAACCTTCAGGATGTCAGCGCACTGGGTCCCGGTATGGCCGTCGCACTTATTACGACAATGTACGGATCAATGCTTGCTAACATGTTTGCTATCCCGGTAAGCAAAAAACTTGCTGCCCGTTCTGCTCAGGAAGTCAAAGCTATGGAACTCATGGTCGAAGGCATACTGGCAATTCAGGCCGGTGAAAACCCCAGAATAGTCGAAGAGAAGCTGAAAGTCTACTTACCTCCGAAGATGCGCGAAGCTTTCAATCAGGAAGAAGGTTAAACAATGGCACGTCAGAAAAAACCCGAAGAACCCGGATTATCAGCTCCGTTCTACATGGGAACTTACGGGGATATGGTTACGCTTATACTTTGCTTCTTTATCCTGTTGTTTGCTATGTCCTCAGTAGATTCGCAGAAATTCCAGAAGGCTTTGTTATCTTTACGAGGCTCTCTCGGAGTGCTGAAGGGCGGAGTTACAAGCGAAGAGTCAACAGATCCCAACAAGAGCGGCGAGCAGGGTGTAAGTCCAGGAGCAAGTGAACGGGTCGAACTTGATACCAGACACGTCGCTTACACGTTAAACTCTTTCTTGAGATCAGAGAATTTGACCAGAGAGATTCAGGTGTCGATAAACCAAAGGGGCGTTGCAGTCTCAATCAGCGATCAATTTCTGTTTTTACCCGGACGCGCTGACCTGAGACCAGAAGGACAAAGGGCACTCTACAAGATTTCTGAATTAACACGAGACAGAGTCCCAGCAGTCGCAGTAGAAGG
>JAFSQO010000203.1 GCA_017446645.1 Synergistaceae bacterium
ACGACTTTGACAATATTAGGATTCATGAAGTCCTGCGTTAATTCTCTGCACAAAGTTACGCAGTAATTTTCACTAAGTAATTCTGCAACTTCATCAATCATAATCGGGTCAAGCAAAGGCTCATCACCCTGAATATTTATCACTGAATCAACTCTGTCACCATATAACTTTGCAGCCTCGTGACATCTTGCCGTTCCGTTCGGAAGCTCTGAGCTGGTCATTAAGACTTTACCCCCGAAACTTTTAACGCAGTCATAAATTCCGGCATCATCAGTAGCAACTACGACATCACCGAGTAATTTTGCCTTCATTGCCTGAGTATAGACGCGCTCGATCATAGTCTTTCCGCAAATGTCGGCCAAAGGCTTACCGGGAAATCTCGTAGACGCATATCTTGCGGGGATTATCCCTAAAATTTTCGATACGTTCATTTATGCAACACCTGCCTTCAACAGCTCATGAATATGAATTATCCCTACCGGTTTATTATTCTCTACTGCAACTAAAACGCTAATCTCGTTCTGCTCCATGATTTTCACGGCCTGGGCTGCCAGTGAGTCAGGGCTTATTGTTCTTGGCTTTGCTGTCATAGCCTCCTCGATCTTTACGCTGAAGGCACCGCTGCCCTTCTTTTCCATTAAACGCCTCAAATCACCGTCCGTGAATATCCCAGTCAATGCACCGCTGTCATCAATGATACACGTTGCCCCGTAGCCTCCTCCTGTGATGACGAACAGGGCATCTTTGACGCTGACATCATGACTTACTGCCGGGACGTTTTCGTTCATTATGTCTCTTACCCTGGTCAATAATTTGCGGCCAAGTGCTCCGCCGGGGTGATACAGTGCAAAATCCTCGCGTGTAAGTCCCCTCAATATCGTCACTAATGCTGCGAGTGCGTCACCCATAACAAGCTCAAGTGTAGTGCTGCTCATGGGAGCTAACTGCAACGGGTCGCCTTCGATATCAACATGAGCATCGATAATTATATCAGCATACTTAGCAAGTGGAGAATCAAAAGAGCCAGTTACAGCTATCATTTTTGCGCCAATTCTCCGAAAATGAGGTAATAAGGCAGCTATCTCTGACGATGAACCGCTGTTGCTGATGAACAAACCAACGTCCTCAGATCTGACCATGCCTAAATCGCCGTGAGCAGCCTCCGCAGCATGAAGGAAAAATGAAGGAGTTCCCAGTGATGCAAGTGTTGCTGAAATCTTGCGTCCTACGTGGCCTGATTTGCCTAAACCGACAACTACGACCCGCCCCTTACACTCGTATATCAATCTTGAGGCTCTGACTATGTCGTAAGTTAACCTGTCAGAAGCCCGTAAAATCTCGTTCGCCTCAGTCTGCATTAATTTCTTTGCAGAGTTTAGCAGCTCATCGTCATTCACTTAGGCACCTCGAAACTTTTTGCAGCATTATGAACGGCTAAGACTTCATCTAAGAATTTTCCCATTTGGTCTAACGGGATCATGTTAGGGCCGTCGCTTAATGCCTCTTTTGGATTGGGATGGGTCTCTGCGAAAATTGCGTCAACTCCCACAGCAACAGCAGCCCTTGCCAACGGGAATGCGAGTTTGTAATCTCCGCCGCTGGATCCGCCAAGTCCTCCGGGTCTCTGGGCACTGTGAGTAGCGTCAAACATAACGGGATAGCCAAATTCACGCATTGTGATTAGACCTGTCATGTCAGACACGAGTCTATGATAACCCATGAAGGTCCCTCGTTCACACAGAATTACGTTATCGTTGCCTGCTTCACGGCATTTTGCAGCAGCGTAAATCATGTCGTCAGGTGCTAAGAATTGAGCCTTCTTAATGTTAATAATTTTCCCGGTCTTTGCAGCAGCTACCAGTAAGTCCGTCTGTCTGCACAGGAACGCAGGAATTTGAACAACGTCAACAACTTCGCCGACTGGTGCAGCCTGATAGCTCTCATGTATATCCGTAAGAACCGGAATGTTCAACATGCTCTTGATTTCTGCGAGCTGTTCGAGACCCTTCTCAAGTCCCGGCCCTCTCCATGCATGAACTGAAGTCCTGTTTGCCTTGTCGAATGATGCCTTGAAGATGTAGAGCAGATTTCTCTCTTCGCACAATCTCTTCATGGCACGTGCTACCCTCAGGGCGATTTCCGTGTTTTCAAGGGAACATGGCCCCGCAATGACTGCGAGGCTTCCGTCGCCTATGAATTTTCCGTCAAGATAATATTTTCGAGTGCTCAATTTTACGCTTTGCCGTCAGAACCGAAGAGTTTGATTTTCTCCCTGACTGTCTCCTTGATTGCCTCGAAGCCCGGAGCCAGTAACTTTCTGGGGTCATAGCCTTTGCCTTCGTTATCTTTGCCTGCCTCGATGTATTTGCGGGTAGCTGCTGCGAATGAGAGCTGGCACTCTGTATTGACGTTGACTTTTGAGACTCCGAGTGTGATTGCCTTCTTGACCATCTCGTCGGGAATTCCTGAACCTCCGTGAAGAACAAGGGGCATTAATCCGGTCTTCTCCTGAACTGCTGCGAGGGTCTCAAATGAAAGTCCCTTCCAGTTTGCGGGGTACTTGCCATGAATGTTGCCGATTCCAGCTGCAAGCATGTCAACGCCCAAATCAGCAATTCTCTTGCACTCGTTGGGGTCTGCACACTCACCCATGCCGATAACGCCGTCTTCTTCACCGCCGATTGCCCCGACTTCTGCCTCGATAGTAAGGCCGAGCATATGAGCCGCATGAGTAAGCTCAACTGTCTTCGCTACGTTCTCTTCGATTGGGAAATGAGAACCGTCGAACATGATTGACGTAAAGCCTGCTTTGATGCACTTGTATGCGCCTTCATAAGTGCCGTGATCCAGATGCGTGCAAACAGGGACAGTGATACCGAGTGATTTGTCCATTGCTGCGACCATTGCCTGAACTGTTTCAAAGCCGCCCATGTACTTGCCTGCGCCTTCGGATACACCCAGAATTACGGGAGCCTTTAACTCTTCTGCGACCTGAAGGACTGCCTTTGTCCACTCAAGATTATTAATGTTGAACTGACCGACTGCATAATGTCCGGCCTTTGCCTTTGTCAGCATTTCTTTTGCGTTTACTAACATGGAAAATTTTTCCCTCCTGATTTGTTTTTATCATTTACTGGCAAGAATACTCCCACCTCTTTAAGTGTGAGATGAATTGCCTATATGCTATAATATCACGATAATGCAGGTTTTCAAATGTTGCCCGTAAGGTAACAGTACCTATGGAGCGTAGGGAAGGGTTAGCCTCAGAAAAAACCCATAGCCTCGGAAACTGATCCCTGTAAAACGAAATCCTGAAAGCTAAGAAATATTCAGGTTGGGAGGACTAAAGGAAGCTGCCAGCTTCTATAAGTGGCGGTAGTTCACAGCTAGCGTAAAATATCATAACTTGCTGATTGAGTGATAGAATAGTCGCAATATTTTAATGAACATGAAGAGGAGTTATTAATGACAGACTTAGAACTCGCAACATCACGAACATGGACAGAAATAAATCTTGACGATCTGGCTCACAACGTGAAAATATTGCGCTCTATTCTTAACCCGACAGCAAAATTTCTCGGTGTAGTCAAAGCAAATGCCTATGGTCACGGAATTATCCCGGTCGCAAAGAAGCTCACTGAATGCGGAGCTGACTGGCTCGCCGTTGCTGCCATACCTTGCGGAATTGAGTTACGGGAGAACGGCATTACTTTACCCGTCCTGTGTCTTGGGCAAACTCAGCCGGAATTCGCAGAGTTAATAACACGCTATAATATTTCTCAGGCAGTAGGCGATCTCGAAAACGGCAGGGCACTCTCAAAACTGGCTGGCAGTCACAAAATCAACATTCACGTCAAAATCGATACAGGCATGAGCAGAACGGGCTTTTACTGGCCGGACGATAAAGCAGCTCAGGAAAAAGCAGCAAACGAAATTTACGAACTATACAAGCTCCCTAATCTCGAACCTGAAGGAATGTTCACTCACTTTGCAGCAGCAGATGATGACCCGGAATTCACGCGTCTGCAATTACGAAAATTCAACGAAGCAAAAGAAGCTCTGGCAAAACTCGGCATTAACTTCAAGATTTATCATGCAGCAGCAAGTGTAGGCGTAATGAATTATCCTGAAGCTCACTTTAATATGGGAAGATTTGGCCTTGTCCTTTACGGCTACGAGTCAACAGAGACAGGCAATACAGACGGCAAACTCGGCTTGCGGCCAGTAATGACCCTGAAATCAAGAATTACTGCGGTGCGCGATTTACCTGCCGGAGCTACTATAAGCTACGGGAGAACCTACACACTCAAACGCGACTCAAAAATTGCAGTGCTCCCAATCGGATACGCTGACGGATGGCCCAGAAATCTCTCGAATAATTTTAGCGTGAAAATTCATGATACTTTATGCCCCAATTTAGGCCGTGTCTGTATGGACATGACAATGATAGACGTTACGGATTTGTGCAGGACTCACAGCGTCAAAGCAGGTGACGTTGCAGTCGTAATGGACGGCGAGTTAATTATCGATGCTGCAAGAAATTCCGGCACTATAATTCACGAAATGGTCTGCAGGCCAAGTTTACGAGTTCCAAGAATTTATATTGAGTCAGGAAAATTAAGAGTATAGAGCACGAAAATAACGCCCTCCCCTGAGAGCTAATTCAGAGAAGGGCAAATTTTCTTCGCGTTAAATACTAATAGTTCTCCGCGTTAATCTCGAAATATGCCTTTGGATGAGCACATGCCGGGCACACTTCGGGAGCCTTGACTCCTACTACGATATGTCCGCAGTTTCTGCACTCCCAGACTTTGACCTCGCTTCTTGCGAAGACTTCCTGAGCTTCGACGTTCTTTAACAGTGCCCTGTAGCGTTCCTCGTGGTGCTTCTCGATTGCTGCTACAAGCCTGAACTTTGCTGCTAATGCCTTGAAGCCTTCTTCTTCTGCTGTCTTGGCAAAACCCTCGTACATGTCGGTCCAC
>JAFSQO010000204.1 GCA_017446645.1 Synergistaceae bacterium
CCCGGTCGTCAGCGGCAAAGACGGAAAGAGGGCACTTGAAGTAGCTGTTGAAGTTCTGAGGCAGATTAACGAGACAGGAACCGGAGAAATCAGAGTCAGAGAAGACAGAGTCGGCTAAAAATGATGAAGAATTACTTCGCCAATATTCCCCAAAGTTCTTCATGTGTGCTGAGTGAAATTTTTTTCTCACTCGTGAACTTGCCGATGACACTTGACTCTATATTGCTCGCTGATAATTTCTCCTGAGCCTGATTAACTTTTTCTGGAGGCATTACAGCTACCAGCATTCCTGACGAAATTAAATTCAACGGGTCAAAGTTTAATCTTTCAGCAGCCCTTCTGGTGAATTCGTGAACAGGTATAGCACCGTCAATAAATTCTATACCCATTCCGCAAGCCCCTGAAGTCTCGTAAAGTGCTCCGTTCAGTCCGCCTTCTGTAGGGTCGTGCATGTAGTGAGAGAACTCCCGCAAAATTTCGGCAGGCTTTATGACTGATAAATCATTTCCCCAGCACTTGATTGTATTTATTTGCTCTCTCGTGAAAATATCCCTGAATAAATCTTCGCGGTCATTGGCGATAATGCTCATGCCTTCAAGACCTGCATGACCTGTCAGTAAAATCATGTCGCCCTCGTGAATTCTTTTCGTACTGAGTTCATATTTCGTCATTCCCAGCATCGTCCCTGAAATTACAGGTGAGTCATATTTGTCAGTTAATTCCGTGTGTCCTCCGGCGATTGCGATATTAAGACCTTTGCAGGTATCGTGAATCTCTTTCATGATTGACTCTATGAAATTCTCGCCCATTTTGTCAGGAACTATCAGAGTCACAATCATCCATGAAGGGTCGGCACCTTTGCAGGCTAAATCATTTGCGTTGACGTGGACGAGCAGGCTCCCCGCGTTCTTGACTGCTCCAGTTACAGGGTCAGAGGCAGCAACGAGAATCCCCTCATTTACGCGAATTAATGCAGCATCCTCGCCGAGTCCTCCTCCTACGAGCAAATCAGGCCGTGAAGCTCCTGTGTAGTCCAATACTTTATGCTTTAATATGTCAGGTTGTAATTTTCCGGGCATGTTATTTTTCTCCTGTTATATTATTATTTCTTAAGGAGTGATTATACGTGAAAAAAAAATTTCTTGTTATCATATTTATTTTTCTTTGTGTGAGCAAGGCTTATTCTCTGCCCGCAAAATATGATCTGCGTGACTACAACAGGGTCTCAGGCGTAAAGGATCAACACGAGCTTGAAACATGCTGGGCGTTTGCTGTTCTGGGAGCCTGCGAGTCAAATTACCTGACTCAAAATTTCGGGACAAGCATTGACTTATCAGAGCAAAATCTGATTGACTCAGTAAAGCATGATTTTTCTTTCCCAACTTCCAAAAGCAGAGCCGACCCTTTCAGTGCAGCCGCAGTTCTGACCAGACAAACACGGGACTCATTCATGCTTCGTGATATATATTTTCTCTCAAAGAATAACCCATTCGATTCACTTGACAACGAGGCCAGGAAAAAATTAATCATGCAGCACGGGGCCTTGTACGCGAGTATTTACTTAGAGCATAACCAAATCGCCGCGTTCAGAAATCACAAAGTATACTTCGATAAGTCTAAAGGCAAAAACATCAATCACGATGTCTTAATAGCAGGCTGGGACGATGAATTCCCGTTATTTTATTTCTCACCGAGACCCTCACAAAACGGCGCATGGTTAGTGAAAGACTCATGGGGTGATGACAAATATTTCTGGCTTTCATATGAGCAGCCAATCTCAGGAGGAGCAGCATTCATTCTCGAAAAAAGCTCACCTGACTCAAGAATCTATTATTATGACGAGTTAGGCTATTGCGGTGCAGTGCCGTATAACTGGGCTGCAAATGTCTTCAGGGTTCGTGAGGACTGCGAATACATCAAGGCAATATCTTTCTACACATCATTCAATGATACAAGCTACGAGCTTTACGTTTACGAATTCGGCAGCGTCTTCCCTGACTCTCCAGTGAATGGGCATTTAATGGCGAAACTTCAGGGAGAGTTCGAGCTTGCAGGCTATCACACAGTCAACTTGCCAGAAGAATTATCAATGTGGCACGGCGAATATTTCTCTGTAGTGTTGAAACTTGGCCGAAAAGTTATGGCAGTTGAGACAAAGCGCGAAAATTATTCAGACAAAGCAGTTATTAATCATAATGAGAGCTATTTTTCTACGGACGGCAAACACTGGACTGACGGAAGCAGCATAGACTCCAATGCCTGTATAAAAGTTTTCACG
>JAFSQO010000205.1 GCA_017446645.1 Synergistaceae bacterium
CATGGACTTACATAGCAGCAGCATTGATGAGCTTA
This sequence comes from Synergistaceae bacterium, assembly GCA_017446645.1. GTDB lineage: Bacteria > Synergistota > Synergistia > Synergistales > Aminobacteriaceae > JAFUXM01. The sequence goes on from JAFSQO010000205.1 coordinate 36, forward strand.
TTGCAGCTTGTGAGGCTCATAATGATTCGCAACTCCCGGAGGCGTTAAATCTTGCGGGGAATAGAAGCAGCTCTCAAAATCCTGACTCAGAATCACAACGAGGGCGTATTTGCAAGTGAGGCACTAAGGAAACTTGCAGACCGCGAGAAGATGAAGGCCCCTGATATATCATTAGCGTCTTCACTGGTTTATATCTTCATGAGGAGGCGCGAACTCTGGGAAAAAATTGCGGGGGACTACATTCGTTCAAGTGAGAAATTGCCCCGTGAAGTTTATGCTGCCCTTATCATGGGAACGGGAGGCATTTTGGAACTCAGGCGTTTTTCTGAAGGAGTCTTAATTAACGGGATACTCGAACACGTCAAGAAAAACAAGGCTCATGCAAAATATGCAGGCTTGATTAATGCAGTCCTGCGAAAAATCAAAGAGTCAGGCTCAGAAAGTCTGGAGAAGTTCAGAAAATCCCCTGCCCTCGAAGGCCGTGCAATGTGGGCAGGCGTTCCAGTCTGGACCCTTCCTGCATGGATGAAGTCATGGCAAAGACCGGAGCTTAATGAGCTGTTTGAGGCAATGAATCAGTCATGCTATTCATCGATGAGAGTCTCGCCCGGTAAATCTGACGAGTTATTAAAGATGTTGGAGAGCAAAGAGATTCACTGTCACGAATCTGATTTAATGCCCGGAGTCTTAAGGCTTAACGAGAGCTTTTTACCGGCAAATATTCCGGGTTTCAAAGAGGGCTTATTCACTCTTCAGTCAGAAGGCTCTGTTATAGCTGCGTCAATCGTCAGGAAATTTTATCAGGGCAACGGCCTGATCCTCGATATGTGCTCAGGCAGGGGCGTTAAGGCAGGACAGATTTTGCAGGAGAACGTTAATGCCAGAATCGAGTGCTGGGAATTATCCGAGAAGAAATCCAGGAGTGCAGCAGGTGAGCTTTCAAGGCTGGGAGTTCGTGACCGTGCAGTCATGAAGACAGGGGACGCATTGACTCTCGAACCTGACTCAAAACCTGATTTTGTCGTGTTAGATGCCCCGTGCTCGTGTTCAGGGACTTGGAACCGCAAGCCTGAGTCAAAGTGGCGGTTGACTTGGCCGAAACTTGACGCTTTTGCATTAACTCAAAAGAAATTGCTGGAGCGTGCATTAACCCTTTGTGATTCAGGCTCATTTGTGTTATATATAACTTGCAGTTTATTCAAGCAGGAGAACGAGAACGTCATTGCAGAAGTACTTGCGAAAAATCCTGACTGCGTTGAAATGCCGTTGGACTTCAAGAACAAAGAGTTTCGTAAAGGAAGACCCTGGGGAATGTATATCTTGCCGGTAAATGCTTGGCTTGATGGTTTTTACTGCGCGTTAATCATGAAAAAATAAAGGAGGTTGTGTTATTTCAAATGGGAAGATTAGGCCAGCTTGTATTGCTGTTTGTGGTTGCAGTTATATTTGCTTCGGGAGCCGTTGTCGTCTACACAGTTTTTTTCAGGCCAGAAGTTGAAAGCGTCGTCCCTGCCCTTCGCGAACGTTCTTTAACTGAGGCAACAGAAGAAGCTGTGAGAGCAGGCTTTATAGTTCAGGCAGAGCCAGTAGCATCGACGTTGCCGAAAGATAGAGTCCTCGCCCAGTCACCGGAAGCAGGCATGAAGGCCCGAAAAGGTCAGGTCATTGTCCTTCAGGTCAGCAGCGGCGGCGAACTTCATGATGTCCCTAACGTTCAGGGGCAGACTCTTGCACAGGCCCAGTCAACGATAAAGGCTCAGGGCTTTGCTATGGGTGATGTTGTAAAGATTCGGGAGGCCGGTGTTCAGGCAGGTACGGTAATAGCTCAGAGTCCCGCATATCCCGCGAAAATTGCTGCAGGACGCAAGATAGATTTGTTATTGCAGGACGGCGGCAAGGCTGAAGGAGTCATTACGATCCCTGACGTTAATCGCATGACTGAATCAGAAGCAAGAAGCGTACTCGATGCCAGCGGTGTGAAAGTTCAGGCAGTCGACCGAGTCTACAGCCCGTTATTGCCGGAAGGACTCGCTATCGAGACAAGACCAGGCGCAGGAAGTTCTCTCAGGGCAGGTCAGGGTGTTATCTTAAAGTTAGCTACTCAGAGACGGCCGGCAGGCTACATGGACGACAAATCGGATAACCCTAATGTAAGACGTGTTACAAGTACACAGGGACAGCAGCAGACTCAAGCGAGAACTCAGACACAGAGTCAGACTCAGGCAAACAAACCCGTTACTGTTCAGGTACCCGGCCAAGATGACGTGTTCATAGGCGATGACTACGAGACCCCAGTCGCGAATAATAACACCAGGACAGGCTCACGTACTCAGGCTCAAGTCCCGGCTTCGCAGACTCAGCCCCAGACTCAGACTCAGCCCCAGACTCAGGCAGCTTCAGGAGCATCAGGGACTTCAGGGACCTCAGGAGGAAGCAAGACAGCACGAATCCGCTACATAGTTCCCCCTATTGGGAGGCCAATGGATTTGCGAATCGAGATCACCGACCCTTCAGGAACCCGCAGCGTCCTCAACAGGCAGGTCAAGGGCGGAGAGAGCATTAACACGACTGCCAGCTACTCGAATGAATGCGTAATCAGTTATTATCTAGGCGGTCAATCAGTATGGCAGGATAAACAAAAATGATGACAAATACAGATAATATAAACACAAACAGGAAAGTTTTATTAGCACCATCTTTATTAGCAGCAGATAACTTGAATCTCGAAGGCAGCATTAACTCTCTGGGCAATAACTATGACTGGCTTCATCTTGACATAATGGACGGTCATTTTGTGCGCAATCTTTCATTTAGTCCGGATACAGCGAGGGCGTTGAGGAAAAGATACCCTGACGCATTTATTGACGTTCACCTGATGATCGACAGGCTTGAGGTTCTGTTGCCAATGTTCATAGAGACTCGGCCTTCACTGATTACTATTCATGCTGAATGCGAAGGTCATTTGCTTCATGCTTCACTAAGCGAGATAAAGAAAGCAGGTATCAAGACAGGAATCTCTTTATGTCCTCCTACTCCTGTCAGAAATATAGAGTCAGTCCTTGAGCTTGCTGATTTAGTGTTAATCATGTCAGTTACTCCGGGATTTGGCGGGCAGAAATTAATCCCTTCAAGTTTCGATAAAGTCCGCGAACTCGTCAGCCTCCGTGAAGCTTATAAATATAATTATTTAATTGAAATTGACGGGGGCATAAACGAAAATAATATAATATCTGCAGCAAAAGCAGGCTGTGATGTTATAGTTGCAGGAAGTGCAGTTTTTAATAATAATAATCCCTGTGAATGGCTTGCAAAATTTAAGGAGGCTTTGAATAATCTTGACATTTACGGAATATGATGACAACGCATTACGAGAGCTTGGCCAGATAGCAGCAGAACGTCGCGAAAGTATAGGCATGACCCTGGAGACAGTTTACGACAGGACAAAGATTCGTCTTGAATATCTACAGGGCATAGAAGAGGGAGATTATACGAATTTCCCTGAGGTCGTGTACATAAAGGGCTTCGTCAGGACTTACCTGAAAATTATAGGCGCAGAAGATTTACAGGACGAATTTATGACCCAGCTCAACAAGTTAGAACCTCCAGATAATTTTCCCGGTTCAGTTTCAAGTTCGAGACAGCATGAAGACTCCCGGCGAAGGGGGCAGAGTCAGAGCCAACGGAACATCAGCAGGGTACTCGGTAATGGCTCGTCTTTGTCAAATGGCTTCAAACCGGCCTCACACTTCTGGCTGTTTCTTGTCCTGATTTTCGCCCTTGTAGGCACTGGGGTCTATGTCTGGTATGCAGTGAAATATGAAGGACTTGATCTGCGCAACATGAAATTCTTCAGCTTCTCAGGCACTAATACATTGTTCAATGATCCTAACGCTTTATCGAATGACGTTAACACAGGAACTAACACCGAACCCGTAAGCGTTCCTGTCTCTGATGATGTTACTGTTCAGGTTCAGGAACAGGAGAAGCCCGAAGTCAAGCCCTCAATTGAGATTCATGCAGTAAATGACGTTTGGCTAAGTGTGCGTTTCGGTGATGCCCAGCCGGTATTCAGGAGGACTCTCAAACGCGGCGACTTCATGCGGTGGGATTTGAACGAGAACGAGCCTGCAAGAGTTGTTTTTGGGAGACCTGCAGCAGCTCAGGTAATTTTGAACGGCAAAGATTTAGGAGTCGTGAATCCTTCGGCAAAGAGAAGCGAGACATATATTTACAACGCTGACGGAACTTTTCAGAACGCAAAGAAGAAATAATAACTAGTGAATAATAAAGTGGATAGTAGAGCTAAATGCTGCTCACTAAATACTGAACATTAAGCACTAAACTTCTTGCCTCAAAAAGTTTTAGGCGTTATTATTTATCAGCGAAAAATTTCATGACTAAATTACATAAATAACATAACATGGAGGACTTTTACATAAATGGCTGAGGCAGCTGTTAAACCTTGGTGGCGCGAGACAATTGAGACTATAGTGTGGGCATTTGTCCTCGCAATGATTATCAGGACTTTTATCGTTCAGGCTTTCTGGATTCCAAGCGGCTCTATGATCCCGACTCTGGAAGTTGGCGACAGAGTTCTGGTTGCTAAATTCTGGAACTGGTTTTTCACGCCTTCGCGAGGTTCGCTTTACGTGTTCCAGTATCCCGTTGACAGGGAGCGCGATTTCGTGAAGAGAGTTATTGCAATACCCGGCGACGTTGTAGACATTAAGGGCGGAGTGGTCTTCATAAACGATAAACCAATCGAGGAGCCTTATGTCAAGCATCACGACAGGTTTACGTTAAGGCCGAGCAATATTTTCCCGGACGTGCCTTTCACTGTCCCTGAGAATAAATATTTCATGTTAGGCGATAATAGATCTAACTCGCAGGACAGCCGTTACTGGGGATTTGCTTCACTTGATGACATGAGAGGGCCTGTATTCTTCAGGTATTGGCCTCTAAATCGAATAGGAATCCCTAAATAAAATTATCATGCCGCGTTCCGTTTGGTATCCCGGCCACATGGCTAAGGGAAAACGAGTAATTCACGAGATAATTTCTAAACTTGACGTAATCGTTGAAGTAAGAGACGCACGTGCTCCTGCTTCAACTTCTTCGCCCATGATTAAGGGTATCGCTAAAGTTAAGCCCGTCATTCATGTCTTGTCGCATAAAGATTTGGCTGACCCTGAGAAATTAAAGTTATGGCTGAAAGAGTTAAAATTCACGTATGCTGCTGACCTGCGAAATAAAAGCGGCATATCGTTCATAAGGGCTGCCCTGACGAAATTCAGACCGGAACATAGAGAATTAAGGCTTGCTGTCGTAGGTATTCCCAACGTAGGGAAGTCTTTATTGCTTAATGCCCTGATCAACAAATCAAGCGCAGTTGTAGGCAATTTACCCGGTGTTACTAAGTCCGTGAATTTCTACAAGAATGCGGGAATGCTGATATTTGACTCGCCTGGAATACTTGACCCTCATGCAGAGAAGAACGCCCATTTAATACTATCGTGGCTTGGCTGTGCAAAGGCTGAAGTTGTCGGAGGCTTTGAGAACGCTGCAGTAATGTTGATAAAGTTTTTGGCTCACAAAAAACTCTATGCTCTATTGCCCGTTGAATATATCCCTGACGAATTGCCGGAGCTTACACTTGAACGAATTGGCAGGAAGACCGGCTGCTTAATCTCAGGAGGCCGGGTCAACACTGAACTTGCAGGACAGAAATTTATCGACTCATTCTCTTCCGGCAGGCTTGGGACAGTGTGCCTTGAAGTCCCCGGCGAAGAACCGGCACTGAAATTCGGCGATGATGAGGCAGTTGACGTTGTTCGGTGATTTAATCCTGACTCCCAGAGCTAATATTGATGAAGCTCGCGAGTTACTGGAAAGTCTCAAAGCTGAAGGCATTGTTATAGGCACAGACGAGGCAGGCAGGGGAGCACTTGCCGGGCCTGTTATCGCAGCAGCAGTGTATTTGACTCAGGAGCAGGAAGAAAAATTACTGGCTAACAAGTTACGTGACTCTAAAAAATTGACTCAGAAATCGCGCGAGAAAATTTTCACCCTAATGAATGAACTAGGGGTCTTATGGTCCGCATCACCCGGCAGCATTGATTTAATCGAGAGCAGAAACATCTTGCGGACTTCTCTATATGCAATGGCTCAGAGCGTGAATAAACTGGTGAATAAATTAGCCTTGGATCCTGTATGCGTTATCGTTGACGGCAATGCAAGAATCCCTGAGATAAATTTCCCGCAATGGACTCTGATCCGAGCTGATAATTTAGTCCCTGTAGTGTCGGCTGCTTCGATAGTTGCTAAAGTTATTCGTGATAGACTAATGCATAATCTTGACTCAAAATATCCGGGCTATGACTTAACGAAAAATAAAGGCTACCCGACAAAGATGCATATAGAGCGAATAAAGAGTCACGGAATCTGTGATATACATAGAGAGTCTTTCTGCCGAAAATTTTTATAGGCGAAATTAGGAGATGATGCAAAATGCCAGCCATAAATAATTTGAACGTTCAGATAGATCAGGGCTATAACCAGCAGGCCCAGCAAAATATAAATACTAGGGGCGGTCAGGTAATTTCTCAGCCTCAAGTTACTCAGCCGGGAGTTTTAACACGATTCGCAGGGATTCGTACCGGAATGGTCGTCGAGGGCAGTGTCTTAGCCCAAAACAATGACGGGACTTATTTAGTTCGAGTTGACGTTAATGGAGTTGCCCAAGAGTTAAGGGCGCGTGCTACAATTTCCCTAATTCCCGGTGAACACTTCAGGGCAGTATGGGACGCTTCAGGGCCTGACGGTGTGCCAGTGCTTAGACTCTCACAGGGTGAGTTATCGTTCTTGTCGCAGATTCCAGCACGTGACAGGGAACTGGCTACGGCATTACTTGCCCGTGGTCTGCCTCTTTCAAGTGAAGTATTAAGTGCAATCAAAGACGCGTGGCGAAAGACCGGTTCACAGGAAGGAGAGTTATCTTCATTCATAGAATTATGGGCAAGGGACGTACCAATGACTCAGGAGAACGCATTATTATTATCTCAGTATGCAGCAATGAACGGCAACGAAGCGACTGAAATGTGGGACAAGATTCGCAAAGAATTAAAATCCCGGACATCAAAAGGCTCTGACCCTGTAAAGGCTCTAAAGGACATGAAAGAAGGCAGTGATGACATAGCAAAATTTCTTCAGGCCCAGTCGATCCTCATGAAGTCCCCAAGACCTGAAGTAAATCCGGCATTGCTTGCTGCACCGTTCTGGCCCTTAGTTGATAATACCCAAAACATGACGGCAAGAGTCTTCGTTGGACGTTCGGCTTCAGATGAAGAAGATGGCCAGCGATATTGGCAGGTAGGCTTCGGGATAACAGGCTCAACTCTCGGAGAAGTCGGGGGCTTGGTCGAAAGTGACGGCAAGAGCTGCAATTTAACTCTCAATGCAGAGAAGGCTTCAACCTGCAAATTAATCGAACGAAGGCGCAGGGAGTTACGCAAGGAACTTTTAGGCGTGGAGATTCCCGTCAGCTTTATAGGAGTCTCGCAACGTGCAGTTGAGGCAGAACGCGATATGTTACTGGCCGGACGGGGATTAGACATTACGGTTTAGGAGATAATAATAATCATGCCTGAAAATAATAATCAACGAGAGAAGGCTGTAGCTGTTAAATACGACAACAAGCAAATGCGTGCCCCCCAGGTCATAGCGAAGGGTGAGGGGTTCATAGCTCGCAAGATTGTCGAACGTGCAATAGAAGCCGATGTCCCGATTGTTGAAGATGCTGCTCTGGTCTCGGCCCTGATTTCGCTTGAACTCGGCGAGGAAATTCCTGCAGAACTTTATGAAGTCGTTGCCAGGGTCCTGGCGTGGGTCTATAAACTCGATAAAGAGGCAGGTGCAAGATAATTAAAGACTCAAACGAGCTTGGCCGTAACAGTGAGGAGCTGGCTGCACAATATCTTTTATCATTAGGCTGGACGATATTGGCGCGTAATGTCAGGAATCAATACGGGGAACTTGACATAGTTGCGATTGACTCAAAATCACAGCCCGAAGAATTAGTGATTGTCGAAGTCAGGGCGCGAACTATAGGCAAGACCCAATCACCGATAGACTCGATCGGTCCCCGTAAGCTGCGCACCCTGATTAATGCAGGCCGTGCATTCGTGGATTCTTTGGGATGGCAGGGCTTCTGGCGTTTTGACTTGGCGGGAATAACTTTCCATGACAAGAATGATTTGAATAACTGGACGCTCGAACACCTGAGAGATATTACGGCAGGGATGAATGTATTCACGTAAATGCTGTAATGCCTGTTCATTGTCGATTCAAGCGCGTATGTCATAGCCCCTTGAAGTAATGATTTTCCCGTCGAGAATATAGCTCTGTGAATTGCCTATAATCACTGTACATGACATGTCAATCAGCTCACACTCCTGAATTTCACCCAGAGTCATAATTTGCGAAATTTCTCCCTCACGGCTTATATTCTTCGCAAATCCTGACGGGGTTTCCGGTGATTTATGTTTGAGCAAAATCTTACAGGCTTTCCTGAAATTATCGGGTCTGTTATGGCTCGCAGGGTTATACAGGCAGATAACGAAGTCCCCTTCACATGCCGCAATTAATCGCTTCTCAATTACCTCCCAAGGAGTCAATAAGTCGCTAAGGCTTATATTCACATAGTCATTCATGAGAGGTGCACCCAAAAGAGCAGCACATGAATTCGCTGCAGTTATTCCCGGAATAATCTTCACGTCAACCCCCGAACCTGACGCTATTTCCAGCATTAAGCCAGCCATTCCGTAGACACCTGAGTCACCGCTGGAGATTAACGCAATGTCATGACTGGACGCACTAGCCAGCTTGAGGACTTCCTGACAACGAGCTACTTCTGACTTCATTGGGAAGGCAAGAAATTTTTTATCAGGTAAGAATTTTTTTACGAGGTCAACATAATTCTTGTAACCCGCAATTATCTCACATGACTTTAACGCCTCAAGAGCCTGGGGAGTCATCATGTCAGCTCCTCCGGGGCCAATGCCTGTTACATAAATCATAATAATAACGCCTCCAGAAATTTTTTGAACGAGTCAATTGCCTTGTCCCTGTGAATTTTAGCACGTTCCTGTTTGCCCTTGATTTTGCCTCCTGAAATTTCGGGAAATAAGCCAAGATTTATATTCATCGGCTGAAAATGCTTTGACTCTGTAGTACGCAAGTAATGCAGAAGCGAACCTATTGCACTCTCACGAGGCCAGCTGACTAACTCCTTGCCTGCCAGTAATCGAGAGGCGTTAATCCCTGCAACCAGTCCCATAGCTGTGCTTTCCATGTAGCCCTCGACTCCGGTGATTTGTCCGGCAAGAAAGATATTATTGCGTTCTCGAAGTCTCAGAAACTCATCAAGTACTACAGGAGCATTGACGCTGGTGTTCCTGTGCATGACTCCGAGTCTGGCGAATTCCGCATTCTCAAGTCCCGGAATCATAGAGAATACACGCTTTTGCTCACCCCATTTGAGTCCTGTCTGAAAGCCTACCAGATTATACAGCGTACCGTCAAAGTTATCCTGTCTTAATTGCACGGCTGCAAAGGGTTCACGTCCTGTAGCAGGGTTAATTAAGCCCCTGGGTTTCATCGGGCCAAATCTTAGCGTATCCCTTCCCCTGTCGGCAAGGGCTTCAACGGGCATACAGCCTTCAAAATATTTATTGTTCTCGAAATCATGAGGCAGGTTACGTTCTGCGTGAATCAATGCGTCATAAAAGGCAAAATATTCTTCACGGTTCAACGGGCAGTTAATGTAGTCATCGCCGCGACCATAGCGTCCTGATACAAAGACTTTACTCATGTTAATCGAGTCCTTCATGATTACAGGAGCAACTGCATCATAGAAATATATTCTCTCACCTGCAAGAGATTTTAACGAGTCTGCGAGCCTGTCCGAAGTAAGAGGCCCTGAAGCAATTATTGCAAGTCCTGACTCAGAATCAGAATCAGGAACATGTAAAAATTCTTCGCGGACTAAATTAATTTTAGGGTGCGAAGTTATTTTTTGAGTCACCAGCTGAGAGAAAACTTCACGGTCAACAGCTAATGCTCCTCCTGCCGGGACACGAGATTCTTTTGCACAGGACAAAATGAGAGAGCCTGAGAGTTCAAGCTCCTCCTTCAGGATACCCGCCGCTGAAATCCTGTCGTCCTTGTTCTCTGAGCCGAGTGAGTTGCTGCAAACTATCTCAGCAAGCAAGCCGGTCTTGTGTGCAGGAGTCAGCAAAGCCGGCCTCATCTCGTAAAGATTTACGGTGAAGCCCCTGTTCGCTAATTGCCAAGAGGATTCGCAGCCTGCAAGTCCTGCTCCGATAATTGTGATGCTATTCATTGGTGTTGACTTCAGCCTTGTATTTGCATTTCGCGCAAAAGATAGTCGAGCCTTTAACGTACAGGTCCTCGCCGCATTCGGGGCATTTCTCGCCTGCTGGTCTGTTCCACGCAATGTAATCGCAGTCAGGATAACGTGAGCAGCCGTAGAAACTTCTGCCGTTCTTGCTCTTGCGTTTGACTATCTCGCCAGAGCCGCACTTGGGGCATTTCACACCGATTGTGCTTAGTATGGGACGTGTGTAACTGCATTCAGGATAATTCGAGCACGCTATGAACTCGCCGAATCTCCCGCGCTTCTTGACTAAATCATGTCCGCAGTCAGGGCATTTTTCCCCTATCGGAGACGGTTCAGGCAACGGCACTTTCGGGGCAGACTGGGCTTCTTCAAGGGTCGTCGAGAACTCACCCCAGAACTCGCCTACTACGTCAAGCCATTTGCGTTCGGCCTCTTCTACTTCGTCAAGCTCTTTTTCCATTTGGGCAGTAAACCCTGCATCAACGATTGATGATAAATCCTTGCGGTTGAAGTACTGGGCAAGAAACTCGTCAACAGTGAGGCCAAGTGCTGTAGGGTAAAATCTTTTCTCCTCGTTCTTCTCTATGTAGCCCCGTGACTCTAAAGTCCCTGCTATCGTTGCATATGTTGAAGGTCTGCCTACTCCGTTTTCTTCGAGAGTTTTTATTAGTCCTGCTTCAGAATATCTTGCCGGAGGTTTCGTAAATTTCTGTTCGTCTGAGACTTCAATGAGTCTGAGCATTTCGCCCTCGTTAATCTTGAGTAACTCGCTGCCCTTGAGGTCAAGAGGCCATAACATGCTCCAGCCGTCAAATGTTAATCTCTCACCCTCCTGTTTCAAGCTCACACGTCCTGAGTCGGCTTTGAGTGTTGCCCTTTCCGTTATTGCAGGAGTCATCTGGGAGGCCGTGAACCTGTTCCAGATTAGCGAGTATAACCTGTGCTGTTCAGAAGTCAGGACATCGCGCAGACTTTCAGGGGTCAAGTTTATGTCAGTCGGTCTTATAGCTTCGTGGGCATCCTGGACCTTCACGTTCTTTGCTGTGTTGCCGTAGACGTTTGGATTCTCCGGCAAATACTCAGATCCGTAATTAGCCTGAATAAACTCGCGGCATGATGTCAGGGCCTCCTGTGAAATTCGCAGGCTGTCAGTCCTCATGTAAGTGATTAACCCGATATGGCCGTGTTCAGGGATATTCAAGCCTTCATAGAGTGCCTGAGCGACCCTCATAGTGTGAGCCGGGACCATTCCAAGTCTTCGAGAGGCTTCCTGCTGCAACGTGCTTGTCCTGAACGGTGCCGGTGCTGAGTGAGGACTTTGCTTGCTCTTGAACTCGCGGACGATTATCTCATGTGTCTTAATCTCGTTAATTATTTCCTGAGCCTTTTCAGGTGTGTTAATCAACAACGGCAGATTATTCTTCATGAGGGTCTTTCCGTCGAGCTTGTATGCCCTTAACTCGTAAAGACTGCCCGCCCCCTCGGCCTTTGCTGTAATCACCCAGTAAGGATCAGGGACGAACTTCATGATTTCCCGTTCACGTTCGCAAATTAAATTCAACGCAACTGACTGTACCCGCCCTGCTGAGAGACCATAACGAATCTTTTTCCATAGTAGCGGACTCAGCGTATAGCCGACCAGTCTGTCAAGTATTCGTCTGGCCTGTTGAGCTTCGACTTTGTTGGAGTCTATGTAGTCAGGATTCTTTACAGCGGTTTTGACTGCATTCTCCGTTATCTCGTAGAATCTCACTCTGCACCTCTCCGACAAGTTTATATCTAAGAGATCTGCCAAGTGCCATGCTATAGCCTCGCCCTCCCTGTCAGGGTCAGAAGCAAGCAGGACATGTGACGCGCCTTGAGCCAGCCCGATTAATTCATTCTTGAGTGCTGCCTTGCCCTTGACCAGAATATACTCCGGTGCAAAGTCATGTTCGATGTCAATAGCCAGTCTGCTCTTGGGTAAATCCCTCATGTGTCCCTTGCTGGACTTTACGATATAGCCCTTGCCCAACATGCTTGAGAGAGTCGCTGCCTTTGACGGTGACTCCACTATGATTAACACTTTGCCCTTGCTGAGTGAGCTGTCCAAAATTTTTGCCTTAGTCTTCGTCTTAGTCTTAGTTTTAGTCTTTGCCTTAGCAGTTTTCTTAACTTGCTTAGTCTTCGTGCCTTCAGATTTTGCTTTTGCTTCTTTTTCGGGCACAGATTTTTTCGACGCTGGAATCGTAATTACCCCCATAACATAAAATTTACATGCTTTATACATTTATATCACAGATTCGCGAGATATGACTGCAAAATTTTTTCTTGAACTGTAATATTTTCACGTCTGAGGTCAGGCAGCCATGAGGATAAACGACAACATTTCTGCGCTCTCAGCATTTAAAGCCCTCACTCAGAACACCAATAATCTCCAGAACACTATCAAACAGCTATCAACAGGACTGCGAATCAACTCCGCTGCAGGGCTTGCCATCAGTGAAGCAATGCGTTCTCAGACAAGGGCTATTGAACGCGCCCTCCAGAATGCGCAGGACGGAATAAGCCTGCTTCAGACTGCCGAAGGTGCTTTAGGTGAGACGAATTGACAGGATCGTCGACACTACCCAGTTCAATAGGAAGAGGCTTCTTGACGGGAGCTGCTGCGGGACGTGCACTTCAACAGATACTACGACAAAAGGCTATATCAGGGGAGCAATTGATATAGAAGGCAATTATCGCATTGACGTAAGGACTAATCCGGGACAGGCTCAGGTTCAGAAGTCGAGTATCTTCAAGGTCAAGCACGAGAACACCGTAACTAATGCCCAGATGGACTCGGACTCTGGTATCGGGAATATCGAGATTGATAATGTACCTGCAGGGGACTTCAAGATCACTGCGACCAAAGCAGGCGGAGGAGAGACGACAACTACATATACTTCAAAACTGACAGGTACTGTTGCAGAAGCCAATACCAGCGGATTCAATGAGAAATTAACTCTCACATTCACGGACTCTGAAGGCAATACGGCTCAAACTACAGTTTCACTTGCTGATACAGACAACACAAAAGAACTTGTTTCTGCAGCAATAGCCAGGCAGTTGAACGATACAGAAATCGAAATTAACGATATTTCGTACAAACTCTCTGCTTCTGACAACGGAAACGCTACATATTCAGTCTTATCGGAGGGAAATAACGGGTCAATTGTAAGAATCGCGAGCTCCTCTCCTGTGATAGATGCGAATCCCTCAACGACGTTAAGCAGACAAAATCAGCGCATAAGCACCCGAAAAGATTCAACAACTCTTTACACCCGGACTGCCTCGGCTACTGTCACTCTGGTAATACTAACAATGTAAGCGAAAAGATTATTCTTACTTTTCATGATTATAGCTCAAGCAATGATTATGCTGATCCAACTACAGGAGAAGCATATACACAAGATACAATTGGCATTACTATGACAGATGGTGTAAAAGCAGGCGAAATGATACCATAGAGGTCAATATTGATCCAGGTATGACACCGGATGAGATTGCAACGAGGATCAAAGAGAAAATAGACGAGAAGGCAGCACTTACATTCGTCACTAATGCCAGCTCAAGCAAGTCATTGGACATTACCGGAACGTCTGACGGAGCTAAATTCGGCTTTAAGACAGATGAGTATAACAAAGCCTATTTTTCTTCCGAGATTTATCTTGTTGCTAACGTAAGAATCCTCGCAGATCCCTCTGGCAGCACTTCTGCTGTTAGTGACTCCGGTTATCCTATGGAAGTACAAGGCACGATACGAGAAGAGCAGCATAACTTTCTCGACGACTGATCCGAATACCCCTGTTGATATAAGCTCATTGCTGGGCGAAGAGGCAGGGAGTCTGACTCTCAATCTTGATCCCGAAAGATTCGCAATAGGCAATAAATTCGTGTTAAGTGTCAGCGGCAACGGTTCAGAAGAGAATAACACTCAGGCGGATACTTCGCTTTACATCAAGGGCAGCCAGGATAAGACTTGGCCTTATAACTGGGGCGATGATATGACATTCAGGGACAACGCGCTTTATTACAACGTCAATGCAGCAAAAGTCCAGAACACTGAATTACACTTCAGGAATTTTTATCTCAACAGCGACAACGGACAAGTTCATGAAGGCGATATAAAGCTAACTGTCAATGACAAGTTTGCAGCTGCGGCTCAGAATTTCGTTAATCCTCCTCCTATAGAAGGCGAAGAGAAGACCAGCGAGACACTTTTAGCTTCGTTCACGTCAAATTATGTCGGGAAAATTGCAGACGCTGACACCAAGCTCCGCGACCTCGAACAGTTCTGGGACAAATCCGGAGTCTTTATGCTGACACAGCCTCAGACTATAACTATAAGCCAGAAGGACGGCAAAAAGGCTTCGATAACGCTCAATGCTTCTGACACTCTTAATGACGTAAGGCGCAAACTGAATGACGCAATTGCAAACGATCTTGACCAGGGAAGATATATTCAGGGAGGCAATGCAAATAACATCGTAACTTATGTCGAAAGTCCTGACATAAGCGGCATGGAGACAGTAAAAGGCACGTTCCTGATACGCTCGCTGGTTCCGGGTACTGCAGGCGAGTTGACCTTCTCAAGTTCTTATGGTGATTTAATCGATGCCCTTGGTCTAAACACAGTCCAGCAGGCAGAAAGAGGCAGCTACACAGTCAGTGTTTATAATGCCCATGACAATATAGCAATTGCTCAGAACGTCAAAACTTCGGGAAATATGCTTGAGGGAGTTATTCACAAGAACATTGACGTTGTTGAATGAAGCTGCCGTTGCACACTCGTGATTTCAATCATGAGTTAGACGGCCAGCTTAAATTATTATCGTTGTCCTTTCTTTCTGCGTGAAGTTTCAGATTATTAATCAGGCAAGTACTTCAATGCTTGCTCAGGCTAATCAGACACCCCAGAGCGTATTAAGTCTTTTGCAGTGATAATGTTAGAGTATAATACTTGCAAAGAATATTTTTTACGCAAAGGGGCAATCTATCAATGAAGAAATTATTATGCGCAATACTCGCTTTAACGTTAATGGCCGGGGGCGTTTGTGCTGCTGACACACTTAAGGTCGGCGAGTTAAGCAAGCTCAATATCACTCAGGAAGATTTCCAGAAAGTGATGCTCGGAATCCCCACAGCAAAGTTTCAGGAGTTCAGAAAAAGCTATGCACCTGACGGACGTTCTTACAGGTTCTATGACTCTTTAATGACTATGTTAATGGGACTAAACCGCGGTGAAGTCGACGAGATTAATTTACCCAAGGACGTAGCGAACTATGTAGTCAGAAATAATGACGCTTACGAAATCTCAGCAATAACCGTTACGAATCCCAATTATCTGTCGGCAGGCTTCAAAGACGATGAGAAGGGACAGGAGCTGAAATCCGTGTTCAACGATGCAATAATCACCCTCGACAACAACGGCGGACTTGCTTCCATGAACTTAACCTACATCTCTGAGCCTCGAGTCGGTGAGCCTGACCCCGTCATTTTCGAGAAATTTGACGGAGCAGAGACAATTAAAGTCGCAGTTACCGGAGACCTGCCTACAATTGACTTTATTGCAGAAGACGGAGACCCTGCAGGCTTCAACACAGCAGTGCTCTCTGAAATAGCAAAACTTGCGAAACTCAATGTAGAACTCGTCAATATTGACTCAAGTGCAAGAGCGGCAGCCCTCGTATCAGGCCGTGTTGATGCAGTATTCTGGTTCCAGGTAAGGGCAGGCGATGAGTCCCATTTTGACGTACCGGACGGAATAATTCTCTCACAGCCTTATTACACATGGGACGAGGTTTACTCAGTCAGGCTTAAGGCAAAATAATTAGTGTATAGTGAGTGGATAGTGGATATAGAGAGAGATTTTTCTACTCACTATCCGCTTTTGTTAAAGGCATGTGGCGGGCCGTTTATGGATAAATAACGCTGCGAGTAAGATAAATGCAAATGCCGTTATACCCCAGCCTGCATTGCATCCTCCGCTTGAACCGGTTAACCCGTCCGTCCTGCCATGATTGCCGTTTTCGTTGCCGTATTTATCCGTGCTTTCTGGTGCATCGTCCGGCCACTTAAGCTGAACGCTGAGATATACGGGGTCAGAGCCTTCATAGAGACCGCTTGAGTAATTATATGCAATCACGTATGGAGCAGACTCAAAATGCGCTTTGCCTTCAGATAAAACAACATCAACTGGAGTATCGCCGTCGCCCTTAACAGATTCAGCAAGGATATTCGACATTTCGGAGCGTGTATAGCCGAGTTCTTTAATGAAGTCAAATATTTTAGAACGCAGGGTATTCATTAGGCGGATTTGAGGAGAAAGCTGGGCCTTCCAGTCCGTTCCCAGATAGAGATTTAAGTTGCGGCTGAGGTCTAGTTTTACGAGCCTGTTGAGTCTTACGTTTAGGGTTTTCAGGTTTTTGTGCTGGCTTAAGTCAAGCACTGAAATTTTATTGCCTCCGACGTTAAGTTTTTCGAGTGCAGTATTTTCTGTAACGTCCAGAGATTCAAGGGCACTGTTAGTGAAATCCAGCTTCACGAGATTTGTCATAGTGCTGAGGTCAATTGAAGTCAAGTCCTCCCTGTTCATCATGTCAAAACTCTCAAGGCTCGTTAAAGTCTCAAAGCCTTCAGGTAACAGGAAGCCCTTAGTGTCAGTCAGGCTGAGTGAGTAAAGAGCAGTATCTCCCGTTAAATTCAAGTCTTTCAGGGTATTGCCTGCCGGAAGGGACAAAATATTAAGTTCTGTCATGCCGCTGAAATCTGCAGCTTCCAAAGTCTTTAGCTCATTGGTGTTAATTTCATGAATGCAATCAGTGTCATCAGTCCCGCTATTTGAGAGGTTAATGTTCTTTATAGCAGGGAGTAAATTAACGTCCTCGCCTGAATAGCCGCTCAGGGAATTACCCCCAAAAAGTTGCATAGAGCCGCCGCCGGATTCAAGTTTTGGATAAGAAGTGTCATCTGCATTGTAGCTAGGTCCTGTGTTCGTCAATAAATCGCCTAATCCGCCTGAGCCGCTGTCATCGTTACTGCCGTCGTCCTCAAGTTTCTTCACAATGGGCATGAATACGTGTGTCTTGTAGCCTGCTGAAAGACTGCCGCCGCCAAGTCCCGGCATCATACCGCCTCCGTCGCTCGATATGAGATAGCCTACACGGTCAAGATTCGGACAGTCGCTGAGGTCTAAATCCGTGAGGGCAGCAAGGGGCTTTGATACCGTATCAGAATCAGAATTACCGCCGCCTAACATACCAAACATTGAGCCTCCTGAAACCGTTACTGTTCCCAGATTAAGTGCCCGAAGACCTGAATCGCCTGCCTTGAGTGAAGTTAATTCAGTCAGATCCGTGATGTCAAGAATTCTCAAGCCGGTGCTGCCAGACAAATCAAGCTCCTTGAGTTTTGGGCACGAAGGGAATTTTACAGCTGTGTCCAAATTTGCATTAGTCAGCTTCATTGTGAGATATTCCAGCCCTGTGAAAACTTTATCGAACGAAGTCATATCGTCTAACGTGATTTTACTTAAATCTACCTCAAATAAATCGATAAGGGTTATATCACTTGCATTAACGCTCAATGAGATATTACCGCTGTTGTCCGCAAGATTGACAGTGACGTTGCTATTCCCTGATTTCAATACAGCTTTTGAATCAGCAAGGGCCTCAGCAAAGTTAGTGCCTATGTTCACGTTTTCGGCATGTGCTGTACTGAG
>JAFSQO010000020.1 GCA_017446645.1 Synergistaceae bacterium
GCTTCCCCTTATGCACTCTGGCCAAGATACGCTGCTTTGATGTCTTTGTCCTCGAGTAAATCTTTACTCAAGCCCTCTTTCAGCAATCGTCCAGTTTGCAAAACGTAAGCCCTGTGTGAGAGCAGCAACGCCTGCCTTGCATTCTGTTCGACTAACAAGATGCTCACACCCTGCTCGTTAATCTGCTTTAACTCTTTGAAGATGTCGCGAATTATAATCGGCGCAAGTCCCAAGCTCGGCTCATCAAGCAGCAAGACCCTGGGCCGTGCCATCAATGCCCGTGCTATTGCCAGCATCTGCTGTTCGCCCCCTGAAAGAGTCCCGGCATATTGCTTCAGTCTTTCCTTCAAGATTGGGAATAGGGAGAACACCCATTCATAATCACGGTTGATTTCGCTAATGTCTTTTCGGGTGAAGGCTCCGATTCGTAAGTTCTCGTCAACTGTAAGGCTCGTGAAGACCCTGCGCCCTTCTGGAACAAGACACAAGCCGCTTCTTACGATTTTGTAATTCTGTGAAGATAACGGGTAACCTTCCAGAAATATTTCGCCGGAGGAAATTTTCACCATTCCCATTATAGCGTTCATGAATGTTGATTTGCCAGCTCCGTTCGCGCCTATGACTGAGACGATCTCATTCTCCATTAGCTTTAACGAGAAGCCGGCAAGTGCCTGAATCGCCCCGTAGTTCACGTAAAGTTCTTTAGCTTCGAGTAAAATCTTGCTCATTAATTACGCCCCTTCCTCAGTGCCTAAATATGCTGCTAAAACTTCAGGGTTATTCTGAATGTCGCCGCTCGAACCTTCTGCTATTTTTGCTCCGAAATTCAAGCAAATTATGTGAGGGCAAATCTTCATGATTAAGTCCATGTGATGTTCGATTACTAGGATCGTCAGGTTAAAGTCCCTGTGAATTCCCGTAATTAAATCGTTAAGTTCAAGAACTTCTTCAGGGTTCATTCCTGCTGCAGGCTCGTCAAGCAATAATAGTTTCGGTGCTAGTGCCAATGCCCTTGCAATCTCCAGTCTTCGCTGCATTCCATAGGGTAAAGTCCCGGCTGCCTGATCCGCCCTGTCAGCAAGTCCGACTCTTTCGAGAAGCTCAAGGCTGTTGAGGCGCAGTCTCTTCTCGACACCCTGCCAACGTCCCAAGTGCAGGCATGACTCAAGAAAATTATACCAGCACAAAGGGTCAGGTGAATAATTTTGAGTCATATTGCCCGAAAATTTTTCTTCTCTGAATGAGCTTATATACCTGTTCTGGGCTGCTGTCATCACGTTATCAAGGACACTCGAACGGGTGAATAATCTCAAATTCTGGAACGTCCTGGCAATTCCCAATTTATTAATCTGGTAAGCCTTCAGGGGAGTAATGTCTGCTCCGTTGAAAAATACACGGCCTGCGCTTGGTGTATAGACTCCGGTTATAATATTAAAGATCGTTGTCTTGCCAGCTCCGTTTGGGCCTATTATTCCGGTCAGTGAATGCTCTTTGACTGTGAAAGTCATATCGTGAAGGGCTGCGATGCCTCCGAAGAACATGTTTATATTTAGTAATTCAAGCATTTTATTTTCGCCTCCTGAATAATTCCCAGATTTCCCGGCTGCCGAGTAACCCCTCTGGCCTGAAGACCATTATTACGACTAAGAGCAAGCCATAAATCAGCATTCTGTACTGCGAAATGTCCCTGAAGTATTCCATGATTAGCGTGATAGCTGCAGAGCCTAAAATTGTCCCGCTCATTGAGCCAAGACCGCCGAAGACTACGACCGCAGTTAATTCCGTGCTCTTCATCATGTCAAACATCGAGGGCTGAATGAAACTCATGTAGCCGCCGAGAAGCGAGCCTGCAATCCCGCAGAAAAATGCTGAGATAACTAACGCCTTCATTCTTGTTGCAGGGGTGTTGAAGCCCATTAACGACGCTGCTATCGAGTCATCTCTTGAAGCCCGTAACTCACGCCC
>JAFSQO010000206.1 GCA_017446645.1 Synergistaceae bacterium
GTCCTCGAATTTTTCCCCGATGAATCTAAGAAATACGAGTGTGAGCATAATGTCGCGCTTCTCAAAGAACGAGCCGGAGTTTTTTGCTTGTCTGAGGATGTCTCTGCACTTAAAGAGAATGTTATCGAGATTAATTTTTTCGTCGAGTTTTTTCTTTGCTGCCAAGTTTAGTGCCTCCCTGTATTGTGGCTCAACCTCTTTATTATGTGGTGAGGTCTCTATGCTTGAGATAATTATATATTGCGTCACGAAAAATCGCACAGTGAAATTTTTTTTGTGAGTTCATAACCTTGCGTGAGGGCTTTAACGAGTCATGATTATTGTAGTTGAAAATGTAGTTGAAAAACTCTATCATTAATTGCGTGAAAGGAGTCGTGATTATCTTGTCATTTATTATAAAACGCAAACAGGGAAATGCAACATATGTTATCGAAGTAACGAGCTACAGGGATAAGCAGGGCAGGTCGAGAAACAAACAGCGCAGTCTTGGGAGGCTGGACTCTGACGGGGTGTTAATCTCACGAAAGAGGAAGCTGCCGTCAAAGATAGTTCATGTTAAAACGATAAGGACAAACTATGCTCTAAAACCCATAACAAAGGAGGACTCACCGGAGTGATAAGAATTCTATTTGTCTGTCACGGAAACATTTGCCGCTCACCTATGGCCGAGTTCATCATGAAGCAGTTAGTACGTGAGGCAGGCTGTCAGGATAAATTTTTGATTTCATCTGCAGCAGCAACCAGCGAAGAAGAGGGCAGCGACATGTACCCGAATGCTAAGGCAGAACTGAAACGTCACGGGATTAAGTTCACCCAGCGCAGAGCCAGGAAGCTTAAGAGAAGCGAGGCTGATGACTGGGACGTTATCATAGTAATGGACCGTGAAAATCTTGAAGATGTTGCGTACATAATCGGCAGTGAGGCAGAGTCAGAAGGCAAGGTAAAATTGTTGATGTCATTCACCGGTGAGAATCGAGAAATCTCGGATCCCTGGTACACCAGAAACTTCGAGCGCGCATATGATGACATTTATCGGGGCTGTGTAGCGTTGCTGGAATTTTACACGAACAGAGGTCTTCGAGTGTAATTGCTGTGATATATTATTACCGGTGATAAAACATGAATAACGAAAATATACGAAATTTTTGCATAATAGCTCACATAGATCACGGCAAATCTACTCTTGCTGACAGGCTTTTAGAGTCAACCGGCACGATAGCCTCACGAGACATGAAGGCCCAGATTCTGGACTCCCTGACTCTTGAACGTGAACGCGGAATAACGATAAAGCTCGTACCAGTCCGAATGAATTATAAAGCTCAGGACGGCAAAGATTACGTCTTGAATCTCATTGACACCCCAGGACATGTTGATTTTGCCTATGAAGTTTCGCGCTCTCTTGCAGCATGTGAAGGTGCCCTGCTTGTCGTTGATGCCTCACAGGGAGTCGAAGCCCAGACTGTGGCAAACGCATATCAGGCAATTGAACAGGGACTTGAGATTTTGCCGGTAATAAATAAAATCGATTTACCCTCAGCGAGGCCAGACAACGCAAAGCAAGAAATAAGCGATGTAGTAGGACTTGACGCTTCTGACGCAGTATTAACCAGCGCAAAGACGGGACAGGGAGTGAATGACATTCTGGAGGAGATAGTGAAGAAGATTCCAGCTCCTGAAGGCGACAGAGATAAACCGTTACAGGCATTAATCTTTGACTCAGTTTACGACAATTACAGGGGCGTTATATGCTACGTCCGCGTGATTAATGGCGTAATAAGGTCCGGACAAAATATAATGTTCATGTCTAACGGCATAA
>JAFSQO010000207.1 GCA_017446645.1 Synergistaceae bacterium
AGGTACCCCCTTGTTGTCTTTATCGGAGATGAAAGTACTATGGGCACAGAAATCGATGCACCCCTTAAGCAAGGCTATGGCGGAGTAATCTGGGCTTCTGACCCTGAACAGCAAAAACACAAATCGCTGGTGCTGGTGCCTCAATTCCCTGATAATAACCCTCAGAAATATCAGGGCATCACAGAAAACTTGATTCGAGCCATAATCTCGTCATTTCAGGTTGACACAAATCGCGTATATGTTACTGGGCAATCTATGGGTTGCACAATGTTAATGAATATAGCCAATGATTACCCGGATTTATTTGCAGGTGAATTATTTGTTGCCGGTCAGTCGGATTTACAAGACGTTAAGGGATTGATACGACAGCAGTTTATTCATGTAGTCGCAGCAGGAGATTCTCAGGCCGTTAAAGCACAGCAAAGCATAATGGGTAAAATATTCTCGCAGGGAGTATCGATAAGCAGGGCCTTTGAATGGAGCGCAAAATTGACTCAGGATGAATTCATGAAAGCCTTGAATGTAGTTATATCAGGCAGTACTTCCGCAAAGTTCATAAGGTTCTTAAAGGGTACAGTCCTGCCTGAAGGTGTAAAAGATGGTGATGAGCACAAATATTCGTTCGATGCTGCATACAGAATCGACGCTCTAAGGGATTGGCTGTTCCTGCAAAATAAACATAATAAGAGGAAATAATCACTTTTTCCCCTGTTTTTTACTGATATAGAGAAAGATATTCCAGTCATAATACGGCTCGGATAATAATATGCCTTTTGGGACATCTGGCTGCCTATCCAAGTCCTTGACAATTTCGTACCAGAAGACAACATCAACTCTTCCGGACATTAACGAGGCTGTACGGGCTCCGGAATCTATGTCAATAAGCTCTATGTTCCTGCGAAGTCGGCGGCCTAACTCGGCTAAAACTGCTGTGTTGAAACCTGCCGGCTTTCCGTCAGCTGCTACGTAATCAATCGGGGGTAAATCTCCTGTTACGGCAACTCGGATTGCTTTACCCTTAAATTCATCGAATTCAATTGCCTCCGGGGTAGTCATGCCTGGTTCAGAAAGGTATTTATCCAGCAATTTATCAAGTGTTCCGTCAGACTTCATGTCTGATAACGCTTTGTTGAAGTCCGCATGAATTTTGCTGCCGTAATCCGTTCCATTAAAGCCAAATACGAGTGCCATGGGTTTTACTTGAGTTACGCTTGCTATCGTCATATTTGAGTTTGAATTCAGGACATATTCACCGACTATCTTAGGGAGAACTGCCTCGTCTATCCTGCCTGCACTCAGGGCCATCAGCATATCGACAAGGGAATCATAATAATAAAAACTCTCGCCTTTATCGTGATTGAGCGACATTAATTGCCAGCCGTTTTTCTTTCTCTCGGACAGAACGATAGACTGAAACTCCTCCTGACTTATATTTAACTTCGCAAGGAAGCCTACTCTTACTGATCCCATAGCTGGCGGCGACATCAAGATTAACGCTAAGATTACACATAATATTTTCTTCATGATAAATCCTCCTACTCAATAACTAAAACGTAATCAACGGTATTATCTTCTCGCACCTGTCAAGTTTTGCCGGGCCAAGATAACGAGAGTCAAAGCCAACTGGTGACTCACTGAGCAGCCACACTTCACCGGACTCAAGTCTATGAGGCAGGATAAAGGCATTCAGCTCATTCCCTAAACTGTCCCGCGATAGAAGCGCAGTGTCCGGCATCACTACGCCATTAACGCGAATCAGGCCGCCGCTGTCAGAGTCATCACGCTCAATCAAATCACCGGGCAAACCTGCAACCCTCTTAAGAAATGGCATTGGATTCCCTGCAAAATTTCTGGCAGGATATACGTCAGGTACCCAGTTAATCGAGCTAAAATACTTGAACTCAACGAGAACTATATCACCTGCGGCAATTTCCCCGCCAGTTTTACCAGTCTTCCCAGTCTTGAACCAGAGTCCAAAGGGTTCTGATTCAGTTACGTTGATAATGAACCTGCCGGAAGAAAGTGCAAGGGCAATCACTATCCAGAAAATTACCAGGAATAGCGCAAACTTTCGCATTTAACGGCCAAGTCTTTCATTCCAGACACGAGGGAAGACTATATCATGCTGGGCAAAAATCATGAATCGATAACCGGGTTTTATCAG
>JAFSQO010000208.1 GCA_017446645.1 Synergistaceae bacterium
ACGCAGGGGAATGAAATTAATCACCCGACAGCAGGCCATAGACATAGCAATGAAACGCTTAGAGTCAGGAACTAGGGACGTTCACATCAAAGATATTGACTTAGATGACGATTTTGGACACTCAGATGAATTCAGACCGGTTTACGAGCTTGAGTGCGTTGCTAACGGACAGGAGTACGATATAGACATTGACGCAGTAACAGGAGAGATACTCAAATTCAAGCGTGATGACTAATTGCAAATTCATGTACTATATAATAAAATCTATTGTAATTCCAAATAATGAAAGAGGTTATACGTATATGAAGAAGGCTTTTATCATCGCGCGTGCCCTTGTTATTGCTATGGGCGTTGTTAGTTCGTCATTCGCTGCGGACAAATTCCCCTCTAAGCCAATTCAGATTATATGCCCCGTCAAAGCAGGAGGAGACACTGACAGAAATACCCGTGCACTCGCTCAGGCAATGTCGAAAATTTTGGGCGTTCCCGTTGTCGTGGCAAACGTTGACGGCGGAGCAACTGTAATCGGAATGGAGCAGGTTCTTGAGTCTGACCCTGACGGCTACACGTTAATCATCAACGGTACTGACATCTTCGTCCCTAAGATGATGGGTACGACTGACGTATCGCTTGACTCATTCAAGAGCGTCGGAATTCCCTTAATCGATAACACTACAGTCCTTGTAGTTCACAAAGATTCAGGCTATAAAGATTTACCTGACCTCGTAGCAAAGTCAGCAGCTGAACCGGACACAATCGAGTACGGCGGAAAGATCGGAGCTACCAACCAAATTTGCGGAATTGCCATGAACCGTGAATGGAAGGCAGCAATGCGCTTCGTCGATGTAGGCAACAATGCAGCAAAAGTTACGGCACTTCTTGGAAGACAGACGAACGTAATCAATCTTTCATACTCATTAGCACTTGATTATTTCAAGACCGGTGAATTCATTGCCCTGTGCCTGCTTGGTTCAGAGAAGAACGAGTTAATCCCTGACGCTAAACTTGCTTCAGAGTACGGCCTCAAGAACGTAGACTTCAGCAAATTCTTCTGGGTCGGTGCTCACCCTGATACGCCAGACGAGATTATTGACATTCTTGCAGATGCAGTAGAGAAAGCCTCGAAAGATCCTGAGTTCCTTGCATATCTCAAAGCCAACTTCTTGACACCTGCGACTATGCTCAAGAAAGACGCTCAGGACTACGCAATGAAGTTCTACGCTGACACAATGGACATCTACAAAGAAGAGTTCTTAGCAGCCCAGTAAACACACACATGCCCGGCCTTTAACTGGTCGGGTAAGTTTTTTTATTCAGGAGTGATAATTACCGCATGTCAGAATCTCTCAAAGATAAATTATCAGGTTTAGTATTTCTCGCGTTCTCGATTTTCGTCTACGCAGCTTCTTACAGCATACGAACAACAAAGGCTGACTCCATTGGCCCTCAGTTCTTCCCCCGAATGGTCGCAATTATCATGGGAATTCTTGCGATAATCCAGATTTTCACAGCTTTCACAAATAAAGCAAACAAAGAGTCAGAGTCAAAGGGTTTCGCATTTAACTGGCCGTTAATCCTCAGTATTGCCCTGTTGATTGCATATTGCTATTTTCTGAAGGAAGTAGGTTTTATAGTTCTCACGACTATATATTTATTCTGTCAGATTTACTTGTTGTTCCCTGAAGGCTCGTTTGCGAATAAGAAATTATTGCTCATCAGCATAGTTGCATCGCTTGCAGTCCCGGCAGGAATTTATTATTTATTCTATTACGGGTTCCAGATTTTCCTGCCCGCCGGAATTCTTGGTTAAATAGGAGGCTGAGTAGATCATGTTATTACTTGA
>JAFSQO010000209.1 GCA_017446645.1 Synergistaceae bacterium
AGGCGATGCTGTTCAGGGAGCTACGATAGGGGCAATCTCTCAGGGGCGTTATATAATCGAGATAATGAATTATCTTGGCTATGACGTTGCAGTTCCCGGCAATCATGAATTCGATTACGGCTGGAGTCAATTCGAGAATTTTGTGAAGAATTTATCTTGCGGTTATGTTTCATGCAATCTTGTTGACGCTGTAACGGGGCAGTTATTCCTGAAGCCCTATAAAATTATTAAGTATGGTAACACTAAAGTTGCTTACGTTGGGATTTGTACCCCTGCAACTATAACCAGTTCAACGCCTTCGAGTTTCATGGACTCGGCAGGGAATTATATTTATGACTTTTGCGGAGATTTAACGGGCGAGAAATTATGCGAAGCAGTCCAGAAAGCAGTAAATCAGGCTCGTGATGAAGGCGCAGATTTCGTCATTGCAGTTGCACATTTGGGTGAGTATAAAGACGTTCAAGAAGAATGGAGTGCTCTTCGAGTTATAGCAGGCACAAGAGGCATTGATGCTCTTATTGACGGACACTCTCACGAAGTTACGGAATGCCTGAAAGTCAAAAATCTTGACGGCCAAGAGATAGTAATCACCCAGACAGGAACTAAATTGCATAATATAGGCAATATGGTTATTGATACTAAGGGCGAAATCTCAAGCAAACTCATTGCAAAAGTCGATAGCGAAGACCCTGACACGGAGAAATTCATAAACGATATAAAGGCACGTTACGAAGATACCCTGGGATCTAAGATAGGACACACTAATTTCATGCTAAGGGCAATGGACGATGAGGGCAATTGGCTTATAAGAAACGGCGAGACAGGCGTATGCGACTTAGTTACTGACTCATTGTTACACTCAGCAAAGAGCACTAAAACCGGTAAAGCTGACGTTGCAATTTACAATGCAGGTGGAATCCGCACAAACGTGAACCCCGGCGAGCTGACTTACGGCGATGCATTGAGCGTCCTTCCATTTAGCAACACTGTATGCATTTGCGAAGTATCAGGCCAGACTTTGCTTGATGAGCTTGAACACGGTGCAAGGCTTTTCCCTGAAAAAAGCGGCGGTTTGCTTCATGTATCAGGGTTGACTTACACGATTAACGGCAAAATCCCCAGTCCCGTAAAAATTAATGAGCGCGGTATGTTTGAAAGTATACAGGGTGAGCGCAGGGTCAGTGACGTTAAAGTCAATGGTGAAGCACTTGACCTTGAAAAATTATACAAAGTTATCGGAACTAGCTACACTCTATTAGCACGCGGTGACGGCCATATGTTCAAGGGTGCAAAGATAATCGAGGCTGATTACGAAGTTGCCTGTGACTCACTAGTGCATTATATCAAGAGTCTTGGTGAACTTCCGGAACGTTATAAAGATTCTCAGAATCGAATTAATTTCGTGAAATAAATAAAAACAGTGGATAGTGGATAGAAAAAAACTACCCACTATCTACCTACTATCCTATCTACTAATCACTAGAATCTCTCCAAAGCTCTCTGAGCAGGGACGTAATCCGGGTTAATTTCTAAAGCCCTCTCGAACCATCTGCGTGCATCTTTGTTCTGTCTCATTGATTTAGCCAGTTCGCCAGCTCTGAATGCTGCAAGATAGTCGCCGTCATAGCTCTCTGCAAGCTCAACGAATTTCTTGTAGGCTCGCTGTTTCTTGTTAGAAAGTTTATTAGCGTTTATGTGGGCAATCCTTCGTGCATTAAGCTCACCAGCAGGCAAATCATATTTCGTTACAACATCAGCAGGGTCTGTCGAGGTGTTCTCTAAACGTGATTCGCTGCGTGAAGTTGGCCTTGATGACACAGCAGCAGGGGTACTTGAGACTCCGGAAGTTACAGGGGTTGCAGAATGAGTTACAGGTTCATTATAAGGCTCATTAATGTCGTAAGTGCTGAGGTCAGAATGAGGTCTTGTCTTAGCAAATGCCTTTTTCTTCACTAAATCCCTAACTTCGCCCAGAGATATTGGCATTATCTTGTCGCCTCGTTTTATAAGTGAAGCATTTCCCCAGTTCTTGTTGACTTTGCCGGTTGAGAAATTATTCTGAACGTCCGTAATCTCTACAGCTGCTATGATTATCTGCTTGCTGCCCAGTTCGTTGCCCTCCATGTCAAAAATCTTTGAGCCGTCAGCATAGACTTTATAGAGTCCCCCTTTACGTGCTCCTGAAGTTGCTCCGACACTGAGGGTTATCTCGCTGCCTGTTGCGCTCAAGACTTGGGTATACTCTCCTGAAACTTCTTCACGGATTCTGATCCCCAGTTTTGTGACTGCATCTTCGACTGCTTTGCTCTCTATACCTGTGATTGAGTTTGACGAGCTGCCTTCAGAACTGCCGTAACCGCTCCAGTAGACGCTTGAGGAATTCTGCTCACCTAAAGCGTTTCCAGTCTCTGACATTGCAAGGACTACTTCAGATGTCTCAACGTCAACGATTCTCATGTCTATAGTGATACTGGCTTCGTATGTGTTCTTGCTCTCGTGGACTGTCATACCAAAAAATGGAATAGGGATAGCACCGGAGCTTGAAGCCTGCTTTGAGTCAAATTGAGTTACTGACCCTAAAATCATATACTGACAGCCTGCTATTCTACCGATTTGGACAGCTGTGTTTGAGTCAACAAGTCCCGACATTGAAAATCTTTGCTCGCGGGCTATGGCTTCGAGTCTTTCGCGTTCGAGCACTGCAATTCGCTTTGAGTTCGATATCATCCTGATGAACATGTCAGTTATTGCTTCGGCCTGAGCGTATGACATCCCCGGAGCCTTGTTAGCAAATCTCATGACTCCGATTCTGTAGACATCACGGTTTTGCGCGGAGTACGCAGCACTTGAGAATAACGCAACGAGTAAAACACACAAGAAAAATTTACGCATAAAAATACCTCCATGTGAATTATAAATATGAATTATGAATCAAAACATCTGATACATTCCGGACTCTACTGCAGCAGAGATTGACTTGTACTGAGCCTCGTCTTCTGTGTAGCCTACCTGTTTGCCCATTGAAGTTTTGCCGCCGAGTTTCCTGCCGCCGGAAGTTACTGCCATCAATGCTACTGAAGAAGTTCCGGTGTAAAGCCCGAACTCATTCACGACCGGCCAGCCAGCTTGAACTCTTGCAACGACAGTAGCAGCAGCACTATATGACGCGTTAATCTTGAGTATAGCTTCGACATTGCCTTCAAGAGCGTAACGGGCAGCCTTGGCACGGGCAGCAGCCTGACGGATACGGCGCATTTTTGCCTCATCAACTACTCTGTAGCCGTTATTGGCAAGCATTTCGACGATTATTGACTCCGTGATCCTGACGTGCTGGGGATTGTCGCCTGTTACTACTACTGCTATGTCGCCGCGTTTAGGTAAGACCTGCCTGTCGTTGTTCGTTGCTCCGCCATATGAGTAATAGTCGTTGTAGTTCTCCTGAGCACGTGACCGCCTGTCGAGTTTCCCGCCGAGTCCCAGTGAGTAAGCACAAGAAGCTAGGGTGACGGTTAGAAGTATTGCGAGCGATAAGGTGATGACTTTGCGCATTTTTTATCAATTCCTCCTTTCGTGTATTATCTGTGATGACCTGCTACTTTGCCCTGTGAGACCTCATCGATTTCTATGTCCTTGTCGCTCAGTAAAGCAGCAATGTCTCTTGCACTGAGTTTGCTTGTTACCTCAAGGGTCAGGGTCTTTGACTGGTAAGTACTTTCTATTTCTGAGTCTCCGCCTGCCTCTTCTCTGAGAGAATCCTCGATGTCTCCTGCCTGCCTGAATGACTCTATGCCAGATACTGTAACTGTAATTGACTTTGAGCCTTCTTTATTATCTTTACCTTGAGTGCTGTCTTGGCCTGTTACCCTCGCCGTTATTGTCTGCTGGGTCAAGCCTGTAACTTCGAGATTATTATTATTGTCAGACAGGAACGAAGCAATTTTTCTCGCAGTATTCTCTGAGACCATATCGATTTCGAGCAGGTTGTTGCTGTAATCGCGTTCAAAGAGTTCACCAGTTCTGCCTGCAAGTGTCCTGAGTCCTTCTTCAATTCGTTCAACGTCTTTGAAAGAAGCACCTGCAATCTTGATGTTTACGGTAATGCCTCCCAGTGCCGAGCCTGCTGACGCAAGATTATAAGCGATTTTGTAGACTATCTCATCTGCTGCTGACCTTGCTGCGGAGTTAAAGCACGCTGCTGCTCCTCCTCCGACTGTCTGAGCCGGTCTCTTGCCTGTTGACGCGCTTGCTGTCTTAGAGCTTATCTGATAGGCCGTCTTAGTCAATACTGCCTTTAGCTGGACGGTTCCGCTGACTCCGTAAAGCCTTATCCCGTGAATCTTGTGACTTGCGAAGGCTCCTGCTGATGCCCTTGCTACGATAATAATATCTGCCTTAAGGGTCTTTGCTGCCTGAGAGATACTTTCAGGGTCATCGAATGCCCTCGAAGGGTCAAGGTGTAATAGAGTCCTTGCCTGTTCAGGGTCAACGAGCAAATAGCCTGCTTTCTCGAAGATTTTCTGCAAAACCCCTTCAGTAGTCGACATGAAAGGAGTCTGGCCTGCAACTTTCTCGTCAACTATGAGCATTATTCTTGGATTGCCCAGCATTGATATTACTTCAGGGCCTAACACTCCGTCAAGGGATTTTTCTGATACTTTGCATGATGCTTTGATATTGAGTACTCCGTCTTCGTCAACGTTCTCGCTGATTATCCTGAAGTCCTTTATGAGTCCTGAAGATTTCGAGAAGACTTTATCGCGTGTTACTGCAAAGTTTTCCATTTCTGTGATACCTGTAACACAAGCACCCAGAGCCTTTTCGAGTGCATCACGGTAAGCCATGTTTCTCGCTTCTGAGTAAGCCGTCTTTTTCTGGTTATTCCTGACAGGAGCATAGCCTTCTGCATCGTCTACTATGTACATTCCGCCCTGACGAGTAACTTTTGCACTTGAGGGCATTGCACACACCAGAATAATTAATATAACGCATAGAAATTTTTTCATGATTAACTCACCTGCTGACTACTATAACCCTGCATGTTTTCCTGAAATCCGGAGAACTTGCCCTGACCTTTGCTGCGTCAGAATTCGATATATATATATCAACGTTGCCCTTGCCCAATCTCACAGCTTTAGCCGTTATCGGAGAGCTTGCCACTGTGTAATTGTCCCTGGCACTATTGAGATTCGTGAAGTATGCGCAGAGTCCTGACGTTAAATAATTGCTGCGATTGACGAAATTCATCCCGTAAACCGGACGGCCCTTAGCGTCATACACGTTAAACGTCATTGCAGGGGTATACGGCAGATGTCTCACGTCAATAACCAGTCCCGTATATCTTGCTGATTTTCTGGGAGCTGCTTTCTTTTTGGGAGCTGGTTTGCTTTTCCTGATGATTTTTCTTGCAGGTGCGGGGTCATCTTCTTCATCGTCATCTTCATAAATAATCACTTCAGGAGTTTCACTTGCTTCCGGGAATTTGTGAGCGATTACTTTTCTGACATCAGCTAGCTTAATTCTGCCTTTGATGGTGTAGACTTCGCCGTCCCATTCACCGCTTGTTGCTTCAACGTTTCTGATAACGCCGTGAACTTCGCTCTTGACCCTGTCTTCTGCCATGAAGTTTTCCATACGGGTCTCTGAATCGACCTGAACGCCTGAGAGGAATTCGAGTAAATTTCTCTGCAAGTCCAGCATCGCGCCCCTTCGTGCCATAGCCTTAGCCTGTGCGCCGTGTGTGCCGGGGGGAGCTACAGCCATGCCCTGAGCTTCAACGTAATTGTTGGTCCAGTCAATGAGTCCCTTTTCTTGCTGGGTCAAGACAGGAGCATCATCGTCAGCAAAGACAGGACAGACAGCAATAATAACGAAAAACGCGAATATTGCTGTAAAACGCTTAATCTTCATGATTAAATACAAACCTCCCTGTCAAATAAAATTAATTTGGGTATTTTGCGATATTTTATCAGATATATCACGACAAGAGACTCAAAACGCTTCTGGGCATTCCGTTAGCCTGTGAGAGCATCGCAGTACCTGATTCCGTGAGAATTTGCAGCCTCACGAATTCCATCATTTCTTTGGCCATGTCAGCGTCACGTATTCTGCTTTCTGCCTGAGAGAGATTCAGGCTTGAGGTCTCCAGGTTTTCTTCTGTCCACTCCAGGGCGTTCTGGTATGAGCCTATCTTTGCCCTGTTGCTTGCAACTTTCTCGATAGCCCTGTCGATTAGTGTAATGGCCGTAGCAGCATTCTCGCGGGTTGCAACGTTTACCGTGTCAATGCCTATAGCGTGAGAGCCTGAGTCATCGAGCTGAATAATGAAGTCCTCGCCCATGTTTGCCCCTGTCTGCAATATAGTCGTGTTGTCTGTAAGGTGGATAATCGTCTCGTATGCAGGGCCTTTACTCTGAATGAATGACTTTGAGTTTTCAGACCAGAGTGAGTTAATGCCGCTCATGGGGTCAATCTTAACGTCAACAGCAGGAGAGATAAGCCCCCTGAAATCAGCCTTTGCTGCACTGACTCCGGTAGCTATGCATTTGCCTGAATGAGCATCGAAGACGTTTGCTGTGAATTTGCTCTCTTGTGATTCTTGAATCGTGTTAAGCCCCAATGCAGCCAGAATCGTTTCATCGCCTGCAAAATGAATTTCACCCTCTTTGCCTGCAATGACAGAACGAATTATCATAGTTCCCGGTACAGCCTCGCTTGTGTTTTCCGTAGCATCGTAAACGTAATTAGCAAAGTGATTTAAATCCTGAGTGTATTGCTTTTGATTGAGTCCGTCAGCAATTGCATCATTGAGTTTTTTTGCGAGACTTGCAAGTGTGTCGCCCTTGTCAATGTAAATCGAAGTGCTTTTAGTTCCCTGAGTCAGTGTAATTTGCTGGGGGTTCTCAAGTAAATTCACGCCTGAATTAGAGACAAATGCAGTAAGCTCCGAGAGTTTTGTGTCAGGATCA
This sequence comes from Synergistaceae bacterium, assembly GCA_017446645.1. Classification (GTDB taxonomy): domain Bacteria; phylum Synergistota; class Synergistia; order Synergistales; family Aminobacteriaceae; genus JAFUXM01. The sequence continues at coordinate 6,966 of JAFSQO010000209.1, forward strand.
GCAGGACAGATAACAGGGTCAGTATTAACTTGCGAGTTTTCAGCTATTTTCGCGGCTAAATCACCTACAAGACCTGAAGCCCAATCGCCTGAAACGCTAAGCATTGAGCCTCCTGAATCATTGCATAAATCATAGAATTCACTCGTTGAGTCTATACTGGGACCTATGACCGTTAATTGAATATCGTCTGTCAATGTAGAACTATCACCCTCAAGAGCTGCCTTAGCTTCTGCCTTAGTAGTCGCAGGACTCATATTGCTGCTCTGAATATCCGTGATGAGGACCATGTAACGGCTTTGACGGACCGTGTCACCCCATACTACGTTTTCACCGTAAGAAGGACCGTAAAGTTCCGAAGCCTTTTTTACTGCATAATAGCTGTTTAAGTCTCCTCCTGTAAGCGTTACAGAATCAAGCAGCGAGTTTATATCGTCTAAATCACCTGACCAGAGTTCGCCTGATTCTGAGTACTCGTAGGCTTTAACGTCCGATGATCCCGAAGAATAAGTGCAGACTCCTATTTCAACGTTGCTGACTCCGTTGGATTTAATATTCTGAACGAAAGCATTTATATTATCTCTCACTGTTTGAATCTTTGTTCCCATTGAGCTTGAAGCGTCCATTAAGAATAATACTTTTGCGGTTGACTGTTCATCATTATTTATCGCGCTCAT
>JAFSQO010000210.1 GCA_017446645.1 Synergistaceae bacterium
AGCTTAAAAAATTTATGACTATTGCAATTATCTTTGCAGCACTGGCTTTTAACACGGCCTTTGCAGCTGACGTTGAAGTATGGCAGGATCCGCAATTCGATTTCTCGACGGTCAAGAAAATTCTAATCATGCCCGTTGACGCAGATTTAAAGGCAACAAGGAGCAGACTTAAGCCCTCACGCAGACAGGCGCAGGATTTAAGCGAATGGGCAAAAGAAGGGATAAGGGCAGCCTACAAGAAAGAACGCACGACTCTCATAGTAAAGAGCTTTGATGACGTTGCAGAGGACATGAGTTTCATCTACAGCGACAGAAAGAACTGGGACGAACGAACTTTCTATAAACGAGCCTTAGAGATGGGCTATGATGTCTTCGTCAAGATGGCAGTCACTCAGGAATTCAAGACCGAACATATTCCCGAAAGCATCAGGACCTACACAGAATACAGGGAAATCGAGAAGCGGGATCACAGAGGGCGTTTAATCGAAGTCATCACGATACCCGAAGAGAAGACCGAGATAATCCCTGCTCATGATGTTACGTATCTTTATACAGTCTGCGAGCCTGCTCTGTTCCTCACTGAGTACCCTGACGATGATTACGTAGCTGCTGCAGCGTGTGAGATTTACCGCGAATATCAGGGAGGCCCTGCAATTCAGGTAGTCGAGAACATAATCAAGGCTTCGATGCAAAAGTTGTTCGAGCATTCGGCCAAGACTTCAGTCAAGAAACGTCCAGGCACCAACAGGATTATCAAGAAGAAATGAACGAATCAAATCCCCCTCCAGCGAGTGTGATTGAAGGGGGAAATATTATCTTATCTTGTCGGCAGAACTTCCAGCCAATAGCCGTCAGGGTCCTGAATGAAGTAAATACCCATTGAGTGGTTCTCAAAGCAGATACAGCCCATCTCTTGATGCAATTTGTGTGCTGAATCGAAGTCGTCAACCTGAAAGGCAAGGTGAAACTCCTCTTCGCCTATGTCATATTTGTCCGGGTGTTCAGCGAGCCAAGTTAATTCCAGCTCAAACTCTGACTCTTCGTTCCCAATGTAGACTATGATAAATGAGCCGTCAGGTGCAGTCTTGCGTCTCTTCTCATGGAGACCCAGAGCCTTCTCATAGAAAGCCAGCGATTTGTCGAGGTCTTGGACGTTGTAGTTCTCGTGGATCATTTTGAAGCGCATGGATAGATTCCCCCCTTTTATTTCATGAGCAAGATTTTAGCACAAAAAAACCTGTATAATACATGCAGTAATTACATTAAAGAAAGGGGCGAAATAATGACAAAATTAATAATGCTGGGAACGGGAAACGCTTTAGTAAGTGAATGCTTCAACACGTGCTTTATCATCAGCTCAGGCTCCGGCAGCCTCTTAGTCGATACAGGAGGAGGCAACTACATACTTCACCAGTTAAGACATTCCGGCTTTGAGTTACAGGATATTCACGACATATTTATCTCTCACTCTCACATAGATCACTTATTAGGGGCAGTCTGGATAATAAGGCTCACTGCACGGCTCATGAATAAAGATAATTTTGACGGAGACGTGAATATTTACTCACACGATGAAGTCATTGAGTTACTAAGACTTCTGGCAGACAAATTACTGCTACCATATCAGGCAGGCTTTATCGGCAGGCGAATTCATTTAATCACGGTTACCCATGAAGAGACACGCCATATAACAGGTCACTCGATAAAATTCTTTGACATAGAATCAACACGAACAAAGCAATTCGGATTTGTCATGAGTTACGGCGATTCACAACGGCTCACATTCTGCGGAGACGAACCCTGCAAACCCTCGTGCGAGAAATACGTTCAGGGCAGCGACTGGCTTTTGCACGAAGCGTTTTGTCTGCACTCACAGGCCGAACTCTTTAGACCTTATGAGAAAAATCACTCGACAGTGAAAGATGCCTGCGAACTCGCTCAAAGATTGGGAGTGAAGAACTTGCTGCTCTATCACACAGAAGACAGGAATTTGTCACACAGAAAGGAGCTTTACTCTCAGGAAGCCGGGAAATTTTTCACGGGAAATGTTTTCATTCCTGATGACCTTGAGACCCTTGTAATAGACCCCTCACTCCCTGCTTGTAGGTAACCCCTTCCCGGCCTTCCCCTTATCAGGGGACGGAGTAAGATGTCGTGGACAATGCAAAGTCCCGCCCTGTTAAGGGGGGATTTAGGGGGGTCAACACCATATCAGGCTCTCTGACTGAAGACGCACCCGCAATAATTTTGCCGATACAGACCAAGCTCATGTGATACCCTGATTGACCGAAGGAAGCCGTTATTCTTACGCCAGATTCTGCTTTGCCACGTGAGTCCGTGAAGCCCTGCAATCTTCTCGCCCAGTGAGTTAATCAACGCTACGTTCTTGTGAGGGCTGATTGTAAGGGTCGTGCAGAAATTCTCACAGCCAAGTCTCTCTGCAGCAAGTGCACCCGCCTCAAATTGAGCCATAAAACATTTCTCGCAGCGTCTGCCCCCTTCTGGTTCATGTTCAAGTCCTGAAATTTTTTCGAGCCATTCACCGGGATTATAGTTCATGACCTCGCAGTTGATTCCGGTGTGAGCGATTAATTTGTCGAGGGCCTCAAGTCTCAGCTTGTACTCGCTTAAAGGGTGAATGTTGTTGCCGTAAAAGAAGCCCGTTACTTCCCAGCCTTCCAAAAGCAAATCAGGAACAGGTACAGACGCATCAGGGGCACAGCAAATGTGAAGCAATAATTTTTTGTTCATGTACGATAAAACACTCCGCTAAAATTGTGATAAGCTATTATATAAGAAAAGAAAAGATAAAAGGAGATTTTGAGAAAATTCATTATGATTACAGAAAGAAACAGCACCATAAGAATAGGAATCGTAGGACTTGGATATGTGGGACTTACATTAGCAATAGCAGCAGCTGACTCAGGCTTTGAAGTCTGGGGAGTAGAGATAAATCCAAAGATTAAGGCAGCACTCTCACAAAACAAAGCGCACTTTCACGAGACTGGTTTAGATGCCCTGATTGAGAAGCACAACAATAAAAATTTTTTCTGTCCTGACTCTGGGGAATTCCCTGAAGACAAGAAATTCAACGCATTCATCATCACAGTCGGAACCCCCCTGAAGCCCGGCAGTCATTCACCAAATCTTGATTACATCAGGAGTGCAGTGAAAAGCATAGAGAGAGTCTATGACGGTTCACAGCTCGTTATCCTGCGTTCGACCGTCTCAGTAGGTACAACGAGAAATATTATAGTGCCCTATCTTCAGGAGTTATGCGCTAAATCAGAAATATTCGTCAGCATGTGCCCCGAACGTACGATAGAGGGCCGTGCAATCGAGGAACTTACAAGCCTGCCGCAAATCATCAGCGGAAATAATGATAAAGCACTCGACATGGCAGAAAGTTTATTCACTCAAATCACTCCCAAAGTTATAAAAGCAGACAGTCTCGAAGAAGCAGAACTCGCGAAATTATACTGTAAT
>JAFSQO010000211.1 GCA_017446645.1 Synergistaceae bacterium
AGAACTAACACTAAAGCGAGCAAAACTTTTCTGGTCATGAATAACATACTTCCTTTCTGAACATGAAAAATATTCACATATTATAGCCCAGTCACAAAATCTTCGCGCACAGGAGTGAAAATATCAAGCAACGTCCCTGCTTCGAGACATTTTGTGCCATGTACTGCATTTCCCGGAACAACGACAGAGTCGCCAGGATTTAACTCAACATTCTCGCCTTCGACTGTATAAATAAATTTTCCCGACAAGATATAACTGCATTGAGTGTGAGGGTGTGAGTGTAATGCTCCTTCACTGCCTGACTCAAAGCTGACTTCGACTGACATTAAATTCTCGTTCCAAGCAAGAATCCGACGTGAGCTGCCTCCGCCTAAATCCTGAATTTTCGTGTCTTTGTGATGAGTAAAAATTCCCTTCATGAAAACGGCTTCCTTTCATTCATTATGCTGTAAACTACATGCTGCCTTTAGTGTGTGTTCTTTCGGGCAAAGTATTCGCCAAGCCACTGAACCAGACTCACACCCAAGACAAGAACGATGACTACAACCCAAGTTATATCAATCATGTTTCTGTCATGTCCGTAACGAATCGCGAAGTCTCCAAGACCTCCGGCTCCGACTGCTCCGGCCATTGCTGTAAGACCCAAAAGGCTGATTATGGTAATCGTTATTGCCCTGATTATGGGTGCAAGGCTCTCACGCAGATAGACCCTGAAAATTACTTCCATTGGGCTTGATCCCATTGACAAAGCAGCTTCGACAAGTCCTTTATCCGTCTGAGCAAGTGCGCTCTCGATTTGACGCGAGAAGAACGGTGTTGCTCCGAACACTAAAGGCACGATAACGCCGCGGACATAAATAGCAGTTCCCATAATGAAGCGCGAAAGCGGCATTAATGCCGTCAGCAAAATTATGAACGGGATAGACCTGAACAGGTTTATGATTTTATCGAGGACCTGATAAATTCCCGTGTTCTGCATGATTCCTCCGGGTTTTGTTACCGTGAGAATTATCCCAAATATTAAGCCAAACACGAAGACTATTGCTCCGGCCCATACTTCCATTAAGAGCGTATCACCGCAAGCCTTCCAGAATTCCGGAAGTCTCCTCATTAAGTTAGGCAGTAATTCCTGCATCTGCAATCACCTCGACTCTAATATCTTTGCTCTTGTAGTACTCTATTGCCTTGTTGATTCTATCGCGAGGACCATTGAAGATTACTACAGTTCCTCCGACCATTGCCCCTGCGACTATTTCAACGTCAGCAAGAATGATATTTATCTCGATGTCAAAAGTCCTTGACGCATAAGAGATCAAAGGCTCCGAGACATCCGCATGAATGTAGACAAGTCTGGCCATGAGTTCACCGGGCTTCAGCTTGACCATAGGGGAGTCATCGCGTATGAGGGTCTCTATTTTAGAGAGATTTGACGTTGTCCTGACGAAATTTTTTGTAACCTGATGCTTAGGGTTCGAGAAAATCTCAAAGACATCGCCTGACTCTATAATCTTTCCTGCGTCCATGACAGCAGCCTTGCGACAGATTTGCTTGACCACTTCCATCTCGTGGGTGATTACTACGATAGTGAGTCCTAATTTCTTGTTTAGATCCTTGAGTAATTGCAGTATCGAGCCTGTAGTCTGAGGGTCAAGTGCGCTTGTTGCTTCGTCACACAATAAAATATTCGGGTCATTTGCCAGGGCGCGGGCAATGGCGACTCTCTGTTTCTGACCGCCTGAAAGCTCTGAAGGGTAGGCGTTAATCTTGTCGGGAATTTCTACGAGCGATAACAAATCTTTGACTCGTGAATGTATTTGCTCTCGCGTCATGTTCTTTAACGGGTAAGCGATATTTCCCAGAACAGTGCGTGAAGGCATTAGATTAAATTGCTGGAATATCATGCCGATTTTAGTGCGGGCCTTGTAGAGTTCTTGAGGCTTGAGCTTCATCATGTCGACACCGTCAATAATCACTTGGCCGGAGTCGGGACGTTCAAGCAGGTTAATGCAGCGTACAAGGGTAGACTTGCCTGCTCCGGAGAAGCCTATAATGCCGTAAATGTCGCCGTTGTTAATGGTGAGCGATACGTCATTGACAGCATGAATGTCAACGCCAAAGTGTTTTGAGACGTTCAAAAGTTCAATCAATTAAATAACAACCCTCCTGTGTATAATAAGCCATAATAGCAAATTTCATAATGTGAAAGATTGTATTACTCGAAAAGCAGCAATGTCAAGAAAGTATATAATTATCAAGGGGTGATTAATCATGGCAGTAAAAACTTTAAGACTCAAGCTCAAAGAAAACGAACTGGCAGACGTAAGACAAGTAGCGTCAGTGTTTCATATGTCAGTAAACAGGGTGTTTCGTGAAGCCCTGAAAAACTATGTTGACACCAAGAAACAGACTCCGCTTTACAGACTCACGGCTAACATCGAGGAAGCATCACCGGAAGAGTCAGCAGAGATTCTCGCAATGATAGAGAATATGACTGATGATGACTGGGAGACTGTTAGGGTAGATCATTTCACAATCACATACTGATAAATGGAACTATACGAATACAAGAAAATGGGCGGTCTAAACTAGCAAACAAGGAGGAGTAGCAGCGATGAAAAATAAACTCGCAATTTTCACGATTACTCTCTTGTGTATTCTGACAACTGGAGCTTGGGCAAGAACAGGCGAAGAACACATTCAACAATGGAATGATGTATTCGGCATAACTGACAGGGCATCGAAAGAAAACATCCG
>JAFSQO010000212.1 GCA_017446645.1 Synergistaceae bacterium
AACATGAAGCAGTACATCGAACTCACGACTGACATCGGCAAAGAGTTCAGCGTACTTTCAGGCAATGACTCGCTCATTCTTCCGGCTCTCGTCTTCGGAGGTAAAGGCGGAATCGCAGGCTGTGCTAACGTCTTCCCGCGTACAATGGTCGAGATTTACGAGGCATTCACAGCAGGAGACATGGAACGCGCTAAAAAAGTTCAGGACAGCATAAGAATTTTCCGCAACTGCTTCAAGTACGGCAACCCCAACACCCTTGTAAAACTCGCAGCAGGTTTATTAGGGAATCCCGTAGGACCATGCAGAAGACCATTCAGCAAGATTACACCTGAAGGAATGGAAGCCTTAAAGAAAACCCTTGAAGTCTGCAAAGCTAACGGACTGCATTAATCTTAAGGAGGTCAAATTAACATGAGCAAACCTATTTTAGGAATCAGCATGGGTGATCCCTTCGGCAACGGACCTGAAATCACGGTAAAGGCACTCGCAGACAAGACAGTTTACGACAGGTGCAGGCCCCTTGTTGTCGGTGATGTCTCAAGCATGGAATATGCTGCCAAAGTCGCAAAGAAAGTTTCAGGGATTGACGTTAAGATTAACCCTGTAAAAGACGTTAAGGACGCAAAATTTGAGTTCGGGACTATTGACGTTTACGACATGGGCATAATCAAACCTTCGGATATTCCCGGAGACCCTGAGAATCCTAAACCGTTTGGACTTGGAGCAACGAAGCTCGGCGGTGAAGCAGCATATCAATACGTTGTCAAAGTTATTCATATGGCATTGAATAAAGAAGTTGACGCTACGATAACAAATGCACTCAGCAAAGAAGCTATTAATATGGCCGGTCATCATTATTCAGGTCATACGGAAATTTACGCGGACGAGACAAAGACAAAGAAGTATGCAATGATGCTTGCTCACGAAGATTTGAGAGTTATTCACGTATCGACTCACGTTTCGTTAAGGGAAGCCTGCGACAGAGTCAAGAAAGAGAGAGTCCTTGACTGCATAAGACTTGCAAATAACGCAATGAAAGCTATCGGCATCGAAAATCCCAAAATCGGCGTGGCCGGATTAAATCCCCACTGCGGAGAAGACGGAATGTTCGGACGTGAAGAAATTGACGAGATTCAGCCCGCAATCGACCAGGCAATGAGCGAAGGCGTAAATATTCCCGAAAAGAAGCCTACTCCTCCTGATACGGTATTTAGCAAGGCATTAGGCGGCTGGTATGATATTGTTGTCGTAATGTATCACGATCAGGGACATATACCCCTTAAGGTCAAAGGTTTTGTCTACAATAAAAACGAGCACCACTGGGAAGCAGTCGCAGGAATTAACGTAACGTTAGGACTTCCGATTATTCGTTCAAGCGTAGATCACGGAACAGGCTTCGGACATGCAGGGGACGGCGGAGCAAATGCCCTGAGTCTCGTGAATGCTATGGATTACGGAATCAGGCTCGCAGGAGGCAGCAAGTAGCTCATGAAGATAGTAATGACTCAGTCTGTCTGTCCTGAAGGTATAGACGCTCTGAAAAATTCCGGACTTTTTGACACGATTTATGACGCGAATAACCCTGACCCTAATAATTATCTTGACCAGATGGCAGATGCTGATGCTTTGATAGTCAGAGTCGCTTCATGTAATGCAAATGCTATCGAGAACAGCCCGAAACTTAAAGTCATAGGCAAAACCGGAGTCGGCTATGATGCAATTGATGTCAAGAAAGCTGCTGAAAAAGGGATCCCCGTTGTAATCACTCCCGGCGCAAATAATCGCAGTGTAGCAGAACACGCAGTAGCCTTGATGTTCGCACTGTCGAAAAATTTGGTCGAGGGAGACTCAGCAACACGTAACGGCAACTGGGAAATCAGGGGAGCGCATAAAGCCTTTGAACTGGAAAATAAAACCGTCGGAGTAATCGGACTCGGAGCTATAGGACGCGAGACAGCCAAAATCTGCCAGAGTATAGGAATGAAATTAGCAGGCTATGACCCGTTCTTAAGTCAGGATAAGATCGAAGCACTCGGAGCAAAATATTATTCTGATTATCGGGAACTCCTGAAAGATGCTGATGTTGTAACGATTCACGTGCCTTTAACTGACCAGACAAAGGACATGATAAGCGCGAAAGAATTAGCCTCAATGAAGAAAACTGCAATCATAATCAACTGCAGCAGAGGCGGAATAATTAACGAAGCTGATTTAATATCTGCCCTCAAGTCCGGCATAATAGCAGGAGCAGGAACTGATGTCTTCTGTGAAGAACCTGTGAAGCCCGGTTATCCGTTGCTTGACTGTCCGAATTTGATCGTCAGTCCTCATTCAGCCGCTCAGACACGCGAAGCAGTCATCAAGATGGCTTTAATGTGCGTTAAGGGCTGCTGTGAAGTCCTCAATGGTAAAAAATGGCCGTTCGTTGCAGACAAGAGCGTCTATGATCATGAAATCTGGCAGGGTAAAGACTGGGCGCAGGTAGATTAACATGGAAATTCAGGAACAGTCCGGCATAAGAGAATTATTGAGCAGCGTTAATCTTCCCAGAATGATTAGCGTCCGCCAGCATTTTCCGAATGATGAAATTGCTGATGTCCCGGCCTGCCTCCGTGAAAAACTCGACAGGGAAGATTTGAAATCCCGAATTAAACCCGGAATGAAAGTTGTCTTGACCGGGAGCAGCCGTCAGATTGCGAATATGCCTGCAGTTCTCCGGGAGCTTGCTTCGTTTATAAAATCATTGGGGGGAAATCCTTATATAATCCCTGCAATGGGAAGTCATGGCGGTTCCACGGCAGAAGGACAAAAAGAGATTCTGACAAGCTACGGGATCACTGAAGAAACTTGCGGATGTCCGATTTATTCAAGCATGGAGACGATACAGGTCGGCGAATATGACGGCGATGAAGTCCGAATGGATAAATTTGCTCATGATTCAGATGCGATTATCGTTGTAGGACGCATCAAAGGTCATACGGCATTCAGAGGGCCTTATGAGTCAGGACTTGTCAAGATGATGGCTATAGGACTCGGCAAGCGTGAAGGTGCGGATTCTCTTCATCGTTACGGTTTCGGCAAAATGGGGGAGAGAATTCCCCCGTTCGCTGAGATAGTCTTTAGCCACTGCAATATAATTTTCGGAGTCGGACTGATTGAGAACGAGTCAGATAAAACATGCCGCGTTGAAGTAATTCCGGGTGAAGAGATATTTGACAAAGAGAAAGATTTGCTGCTTTATGCCAAAAGCCGTATGCCCCGCTTGCTTTTTCCGGAGACTGATGTCCTGATAGTCCGTGAGATAGGCAAAAATTTCACCGGAAGCGGTATGGACCCTAATGTAACAGGAACTTTCGGGACTCCTTTTGCTTCAGGAGGAATCAGGAAGCAGCGAGTCGTCGTTCTGGATATTTCGGAAGAAAGTCACGGAAATTTTATAGGACTCGGAATGGCAGATATAACAACAAAGCGTACGTTTGAGAAGCTCCAGACTAACGCTACGTATTTCAACATGTTCACATCGACAGTTCTGGGAGTCGGCAAAATTCCGATGGTTCTGGAAGATGACAGAATGTGTATTCAAGCTGCAATCAGGACACTAAACGGAGTAGACAAAGATAGGGTTCGGGTTATCTACCTGAAAAATACTTTATCTCTTGGAACTGTCATGATCTCTGAAGCCCTGCTTGATGAAGCAAAGAATACAGAAGGCATTGAAATTCTTGAGCAGCCCCGTCCGCTTCGTTTTGACTCTGACGGAAATTTGCTGGAGCTTATTTAAAGAAAGGAGGAAGATATTTTTATGAAGAACCGCAACAACTACAAACTTGATATTATTCCCGGTGTTGTACTGGCTCTGTTTTCACTTTTTTACATGAGCAGGATACCCGGAATCAAAGTCTTCAAGGGGCTTGGTTCTACACCCCTCAATAATCACTTTATACCGTGGCTGTGGGGAGGCTCTTTGCTGTTTCTGAGTCTCTGGCTCATCGTCAGGGGCATTCTGAAATACCGCAGGCTTAAGGCTGAGGGCGTAATTTCCGGCGAAGGCTCATTGTTCGGAGCACTTGCAGAGAAGCGCGAGGTTATATTCAGCTTTATTGCTTTGATTATCTACGTTGCATTCATGGAGTCAGTCGGCTTCGTGATTATGACCTGCATATATGTCTTCGTGCAGATTCTGATTTTGACTCCGGTTGAGAAGTGGGCAAAAAATATCGTCCCTGCTCTGATTACTGCAGTGATTACCGGCTGCCTGCTGTTCTATATATTCAGAAGTGTGCTCAATGTCCTGCTTCCGGTCGGAATGTTCGGGCTTGGCCTGTAAGGAGAGTGACTCATAATGATTCTTGAAGGAATTTTAGCAACCTGTCAGCCCCTTACTATTTTGTGGATAGCAATAGGAGTCGCTGTAGGAATTATTTTCGGGGCAATTCCCGGACTCACGGCAACGATGGCTATAGTTATGTTCCTGCCAGTAACTTACTCGATGTCAGCTTCACAGGGTATAGCTATGTTAATGGCGTTATATATCGGCGGAATTTCGGGAGGCTTAATCTCCGCAATATTATTGAACATTCCCGGCACCCCGTCTTCAGTCGCAACATGCTTTGACGGCAAACCAATGGCTAATAAGGGTCAGGCAGGCAAGGCATTAGGAACCGGAGTAGTCTTCTCGTTCGTAGGGACTCTCATAGGAATAGCGATCCTTGTAGTGCTTGCTCCTGTGCTGTGTGCATTTGCCTTGAAGTTCCAGGCTTACGAGTATTGCGCCCTTGCTCTGTTCTCGTTAAGTATGGTCGTTGCATTAACCGGAAGCGATATGCCCAAAGGCTTAATTAGTGCTGTCCTGGGTGCATTGCTGGCTACTGTAGGACTTGCGCCGATTGATTCACGTTCCAGATTCACATTTAATTTATTCCAGCTGAATAACGGCTTTGCTCTGGTCGTGCTGTTAATAGGACTCTTCGCGATTTCTGAAGTTATGTCGTTCGCTGAGTCAGTCAGGAAAAAACAGGATTTCACGATTGAACAGAACGTAAAGATGAAGGGAGCAGGTTTCACGTTCGCAGAATTTCTCGCCCAGATTCCAAATGCTATAGTTTCTGCGTTAATCGGAGTCGGCATCGGAATCCTTCCCGGTATCGGCGGAGGAGTTTCCTGCATGATAGCTTACACCGTATCAAAGAATACTTCAAAGCATAGAGAGCTTTACGGCACAGGCATAATGGACGGCGTTGTAGCTTCGGAGACCGCGAATAATGCAACAATCGGAGGAGCTGTAATCCCGTTATTATCTCTTGGAATTCCCGGCGATGCTGCTACGGCAATGCTATTAGGCGGCCTTATGATTCACAACGTAGCTCCCGGTCCATTGATTTACGAGAAGAACGGAGCAGTAGTTTACGCAATATTTACGGCTATGTTAATCTCTGCTGTATTTATGTTGTTATTTATGCTTTGGGGAATGCGCTTCTTTGTCTCAGTCCTGAAAGTTCCGAAGAATTATCTGCTGCCTATTGTAATGGTCCTTTGCGGTATCGGAGCTATAGGCAATGCCAACCAGTTATTTGACACGTACGTCATGGTAGGCTTCGGGTTAATGGCTTATCTGATGATTAAGGCAAAAATTCCGACGGTGCCGATGATTCTCGGCTTTATTCTCGGTCCTACGTTTGAGGAGAACCTGCGCAGAGTGTCTCAGCTGTCGTCAAGTGATCCGTTCTATAATCATCCGATTTTCTGTGTGTTAATTGTCGCTACTGTTCTGGTAGTTATCTTCTCTGCAAGGGCAAATATCAGAGATGCCAAACGCGAAGAGGCTGCCGGGGATTAACGGCAAAAATTATTATTATTTTATTTAAGGAAGGGATTTAGTATCATGAAAAAATTATTTTCCGCGCTTGTTCTTGTAACACTTCTTGCATCATCAGCTTTTGCAGCATGGCCTGACAAGACGATTAATATTTACGTCACCCACGCCGCAGGAGGAGACACTGACTACATGGCAAGACAGTTAGCTGCCAACGTTGAGAAAGTTCTCGGAGTCTCTGTCGTCTGCACAAACGTAACCGGAGCAAACGGTGCAACCTGCATGACGCAATATAAAGACGGCAATAACGACGGCTATACTTTCATAGCTACGAACACTGCTGCCCTTAACGGCAACGAGGCTACAGGCATGGTAGATTTCGGCTATAACGCATTTGAACCTGTCGCAGTCTACGGGATTCAGTCCGGCGAAAATATAGTAGTTCACGCTTCGTCACCGTATAAGACTCTTAAAGAATTAATCGATGCCAGTATTGCAAATCCCGGCCAGATAAAGCTCGGCATTTCAACCGGAGGCGGAGTTTACATCATGGCATGTGTTCTCGCAAATATCGGCAAAGCCCAGTTCAATATAATCGACAACGGAGACGCAGCAAACAGGTTAACCGCTCTTCTTGGCAACGCTATTGACGCTACGTCACTGCCGTATTCCACAGCAGCAGATTATATCGAGAAGGGACAGCTCAGAAGTCTCTGCACGGTTTTATCAAAGGCTCCGACTCTCATTCCTGACCAGCCTTCAGCATCAGCCGTTATCCCGGAATTAAAAATGGACACTGAATATGTCTTATTAGCTCCTAAGGGTACACCTGCCGAGATAGTGAAAGCCATGAATGATGCAGTGCTTAAAGTTTGCGCCTCGCCTGAATGGAAGGAAATGGTTAATAAATTCTCGTTCCAGGATCCTTATTACTTTGATGTTGCAGGAACGCTCAATAACTTGAAGGAACAGCGCGATTTATTCCAGAGCCTGACACCCATTCTTGAGATCGAGTAATTTTTCAGTGAAAAGTGATTAAGTGAGGAGTAGTTATGCTGCTTCTCACTGTATTATAAAATTTTTATGGAGGTAAAGTTTTTATCATGAAGAAGTTTGCTTTAGCATTAGTGTTAGTGTTTTGCTTTGCATGTGTAGCATCTGCTGAACTCACCGAGCCTGCGAAATTAATCTTTGCTGCTCAGGAAGTCGGAACCGGTGCTTACTCAGTCAGTGCTGCCATTCAGGGTGCATTGCTCAAGGGGCTTCCCGCAGGTTCAACGATTGACCTCACCACGAACTCCCCCGGCGGAGTCGGTGCTCCTGTTTTGATTCAGAGGGGACGCGCTGACATGATAGTCGGTAATGCAGGCCCGGCACTCTGGAGCTATGAGAAAAGCAAAGACGATTACCAGTTCGGAGGCTGCCCTGATGTAAGGAGCATCGCAGGAGGACTTGGCCACGCAATGGCTAATATCATGTTCACCAAGAAATTCGTTGACGCTACAGGCTGCACAACAATGGAAGAAGTCATCGAGAAGAAAGTCCCCATTAAGTTAATCACGAAAAAGAACGGCACACTCGGCGAGCTTACAGCAGAGAGAGTCATCGAGGCTTGCGGAATCAGCGTTGAAGATTTCCTGAAGTTCGCTACATGGGAGAAGACCGGAACTGACGCAATTAAATCCGGAATTCAGGATGACTTATATGATGCAACAATTGACCACGTAGACGCAGGACAGGCAACTACGACAGAAATTTGCTTAACTCATGACATGCACTTCGTCCAGTTAAAAGACGAGACCCTTGCAAATCTCAACAAGATGGGCTATGCACCGATCGTTATGCTCGCTGGAACATGGAACAAGCAGGAGAAGGACATTAATACAATGGGTTCACAGCAGAACCTCATAGTCCCTGCAAGCATGAATGATGATGTTGCTTATGCTTTGGCGAAGGCTCTCTGTGAGAACAAGGACGAGATCGCTGCAGCAGTCGCTTCGTTAAAGTGGTTTGACCCTAAGACAGCCGGCAGAGCTGATTTAAACGGTGCTCCCCTTCACCCCGGCGCAGCAAAATACTATAAGGAAATGGGTTACGCTTTCGAGTAATTAGCGCGTAATTAATGAAACTCTTAGAAGGAAAATCAGCAATCATCACAGGCTCGTCCCGCGGAATCGGCAGGGAGATCGCAAGACTCTTTGCTGAAAACGGGGCGGGCCTCGTTATTCATGGAACTTCAGAGGAAAAATTAATTGCTCTGAAAAATGAGCTTAATCTTAATAATTGCGTTTACATTGCTGGAGATATTGGCGAGCTTGAGACTTCACTAAGACTTGCTGAAGAGTGCGTTAAAACTTTCGGCAAGATTGACATTCTCGTGAACAACGCAGGAATTAACACTAGGACGAAATTCCTTGATATTAGTCCTGAAGAATGGGACAAAATTTTGCGAGTTAACTTGACCGGAGCATTTTATTCTTGCAAGTGTGTCATTCCTCACATGCTCGAAAGGAAATCAGGAAGCATAATAAATCTTTCGTCACGTGCAGCCAAGACAGCTCACCCTACTTCGTCAGCAGCTTACGGGGTATCAAAGGCAGGTATTGACGCGTTGACAAGAAAACTTGCGTTTGAGTTCTCGCCTTCAGGTATTCGAGTCAATTCGATTTGCCCCGGGCCGATTGAGACAGACATGTCCCTTCAGTGGAGTGATGACTACAGGGCGAAGATTCTTGACTCAATTCCTTTGAGAAAATTAGGAAAAGTTGAGGACGTTGCAAATCTTGCGTTATTTCTTGCGAGCGGTCTCTCAGGCTTTATCACAGGAGAGAGCATAAATATTAACGGCGGAACTTACATGAACTAAAAGAGTAACATTATCCCCTAATGAACAAGCAGTAAGTCCCTCCTGTCAAGGGGGGATTTAGGGGGGTCTAATTTAATCAAGGAGCTGAAAAATTTCATGGCTTTACGTAACATGGCAGCAATTCTAGTTACAGTAGCATTCTTTGGATTCCAGGCATACATAGCACTCGTCAAGCAATTTACGCCTATGCTTCAGAGTCCGATACATTTAATATTTGCGTTGACTCTTGTATTTATTTATTTTCCTGCTGACCACAATTACCGCAAAAAAGTAAGGAAAGCAGCTGAAAATATTGGCGAAGTCCCTGACCCTGTAATATTGAACAAAAATTCATGGTGGAATTATATAGATATTCTTGCCTTTGCCGGTATAGCTTACATGCTCTGGTATATTTTATCTCAGGCTACGAGGCTCAATGAGTTCATAATCGGCGTTGAAGATGTCTTGCCTATGGATCACGCAGCAATGATCATCGCGATTCTGTTATTGCTCGTTGCTGTCTACAGGACCCTCGGCGGAATTCTCGCAGGATTCATCACAGTCTTCATAATTTTTGCCTGGACCTCGCCTTATTTACCCGGAATCTTTCACACTAACCTGAAGCCTTTTGCCCAGTTCATCGAAGAGTTCACTTCAGGCATGACCATGACAGAGAGCGGAGTCTTTGGAACACCATTATTAACGAGTGCTAACACCCTGTTTTACTTTATAGTGTTCGGAGCGTTTTTCTCGACAATCGGAGGCGGCCAGCTTTTAATAGATATGGGCATGAAGTTATCGAATCAGTCATCAGGAGGCCCCGCAAAGGCTGCTGTTCTCTCGTCAGGTTTAATGGGCATGATTTCCGGTTCAGCAGTCGCCAACGTCGCAACGACAGGAGTCATGACTATCCCCATGATGAAGAAAATAGGCTACGAACCAGAAGAAGCCGGAGCAGTCGAGGCAGTGGCTTCAACAGGCGGTCAGATAATGCCCCCTATTATGGGAGTCGGAGCTTTCATAATGGCTGAAATGTTGGGAATAAATTACATGTCAGTAGCAGCAAGTGCCATTATCCCCGCATTAGCTTATTACTTCGCAGTGTTCGTCTTAGTCGATAAGATAGCGGCCAAGAGAGCAGCAAATCTTGATACAACAGCTGATGCTTCGATAAGAGTAGAGAGACCGATAATGCCCAGATTGTATTTATTAATCCCTGCAATATTGCTCGTAATCTGGATAATTCGCGGCTATTCTTTAATGCGTGCCGGTATGGTTGGAATATTCACGTGTCTTGCCTGCGATGTGATTAACTATTTCGTGAACAAACAGGACTTCCTGAATCTCAGACAGTTATGGGATTGTTGCGTTGACGGAGCTAAACAGGCAGCGGCTATAGCAATTCCCACAGCAGCCTGCGGAATCATAATCAACGTTGTAACTCAGCAGACTTCACTCGCAACAAATCTCTCTGTGTTAATTCGCTCACTCGGTACGAATTATTTATTCATAGCAATGTGTATCGCTATGGTCGGCTGCATGATTTTGGGAATGGCTCTCCCTACAGTCGCAGCTTATCTTGTCGGAGTAATCTTATTTGTTCCCTGTATTCAGCCAATATTATTACAGACAGGATTACCCAGACAGACGGCGGATTTATGCGCAAACATGTTCGTATTCTATTACGGCATAATGGCTCAGATAACGCCCCCTGTTTGTGTAGCCTCGTATACTGCAGCGGGAATAGCAGGAGCAGACGCGATGAAAACAGGCTTGAAAGGCTTTACGTTCGCAATGGTAGGCTTCTTAGGTCCCTTTGTCTTCGTTTATAATCCTCCGTTATTGCTCAAGGGTTCAGTCAGCGAGATAATTATTGCA
>JAFSQO010000213.1 GCA_017446645.1 Synergistaceae bacterium
ATGCTGCGTTGAATAAGGTCTGCGAGAAATTCAGGAAGAGATTCGCAATCATGGAGGAATTTGCACAACGTGAAAACAAGAGTATGAGCGATTACACACTGGAGGAGCTTGACTCGTTTTGGGACAAAGCTAAAGAAATCTTGAAGAAATAAAGTATAATAGAGAAAATTCACAGATAAAATATAAACACAAAACAGGAGGAAAATTTTTTTATGGCAGGAGAAAAGAAAGTCAGAATCACCGAGACCGCTTTACGTGATGCCCATCAGTCATTAATCGCAACCAGAATGCGAACTGATGACATGCTTCCCGTGCTCGAATACATGGACAACGCAGGCTACTGGGCGTTAGAGATGTGGGGAGGAGCAACGTTTGACTCTGCAATGCGCTTCCTTGATGAAGACCCTTGGGAGAGGCTGAGATTAATCCGGGCAAGAGTCAAGAATGCCAAGCTCCAGATGTTATTACGAGGCCAGAACTTAGTCGGCTATCGTCATTACGCTGATGATGTTGTCCGCGAGTTCGTCAAGAAAGCTGTAGGCAACGGCATTGACATAGTACGCTGCTTTGATGCATTGAACGACCTTAGAAACGTAGAAGTTGCTGCTGACCAGGTCAAGAAGGAAGGCGCGCACTTACAGCTTTGCATGAGTTACACGCTTTCACCGGTTCATACCCTTGATACTTTCGCTAACATGGCAAAACAAATGCAGGACATGGGAGCGGACTCAATAGCTATAAAAGACATGGCAGGATTAATCGGCCCAATGGACTGCGCTAAACTCGTCAAGGCAATCAAGGAGAAGGTCGACATTCCCGTAGAACTTCACAGCCACTACACAACAGGACTTGCAAGTATGGCATACTTGGCAGGCATCGAAGCCGGGGCAGAGATCGTTGACACAGCAATTTCACCGTTTGCACTTGGAACCAGCCAGCCCCCGACAGAGTCACTTGTTGCAGCCCTTGCAGGTTCAGAATTTGACACAGGAATCAAGATAGACGACTTATTGCCTATAACTATGCACTTCAAGAAATTGCGCGAGAAGTACAAGGACTTGCTGCCCGAAATCGCAGGAGTTGACATTAACATTCTCCGTTACCAGATTCCCGGAGGCATGTACTCCAACATGGTCAATCAGTTACGCGAGATGAATGCACTCGACAAACTTGATGACGTTTTGAATGAAGTCCCTGTTGTGCGCAAGGCAATGGGTTATCCTCCGTTAGTTACGCCAAGTTCACAAATGGTCGGAACTCAGGCAACGGTGAACGTGTTAAGAGGCCGCTGGAAGAGCTTCCCGAAAGAAATCCGCCAGTACTTCCTGGGCTATTACGGACAGCCCCCTGCACCAGTAGACCCAGAGGTTCAGAAGATGGCAATAGGCAACGAAGAGCCAATCACCTGCAGACCCGGCGAAAAGATAGCACCCGAAATGGAACAGGCCCGCAAGGATTGTCAGCCCTGGTCGTTACAGCCAGAAGACGCTTTAACGTGGATTATGTTCCCCCAGGTTGCGAAGGACTTTCTGCCGAAGAAATACGCAAAGGCAAACAAACGTGACGTAGGTCTTCAGGCACAGTCAGCTCCAGAGGCTTATCCGGCATAAGATAAGAAAAGAATTAGGCAATATGGAAATACCGTTATCAGGTGACGGGTTTGTTCAGGCCAGATTACTCGGTCCTAACGACGAGAATTTTAAGGCAATTGAAGCCCGTTACCCTGTTACCCTTTCGATTAATAATGGAGTCGTAAAAGTCAGCGGACCCGATTCCGAACCTGTCAGGCTCGCAGCTCATCTCATCCGCGAATTAATTTCTGTCGCAGAAAAAGGACACGAGATTAGAGAAGCCGATGTCAGGGCAGCAATGGACTCTCTTGCAGAAGGCCGGGAACTTCGACTCAACGAGCTTTACTCCGAAATAATCTGCACTACAGCAAGGGGAAAGCCAATCCGGGCAAAGACTCCGGGACAGCGTGCATACATCAAGGCAATTCGGGACAACTTTATCTTGTTCGCAACAGGGCCTGCCGGTACGGGAAAGACTTATTTAGCCGTGTGTGAGGCCGTCTCTATGCTAAAGGCCGGCAAAGTTAATCGTGTCGTCTTAGTTCGTCCTGCAGTTGAAGCTGGTGAGAGTCTGGGCTATCTTCCGGGAGACCTGCGCGAAAAAGTCGAGCCTTATGTGAGACCGTTATATGATGCGTTCTATGATTTATTATCGCCTGAAAAATTCTTGCGTTATGCAGACAAGGGCGTTATTGAGATCGTCCCGTTAGCATACATGAGGGGCAGAACATTAAACGAAAGCTTTATAATTCTCGATGAGGCTCAGAATACTACGCCGCGTCAAATGAAGATGTTCCTGACTCGATTAGGCTTTGGCTCAAAAGCTGTAGTTACAGGAGACATAACTCAAATCGATTTGCCCGGAAATTCTGTATCAGGCTTAAGGAGTGTCCGCGATATTCTTGCAGGCATTAAGGGTATTGGCTTCATGGATTTGACAGACGCAGATGTCGTAAGGCACGAGATAGTCCAGAAAATAGTGCAGGCTTATTCACGCTACGAACAGGAAAATAAATTATCATGAGTCATAAAACAAAGCCCCGAATATTACTCAAATCAGAGCAGAATTTTTTTCAGAGAACGGACTTCACTTTTATATACAAGTATATCGGTCCTGTAATAATTTTGCTGGTTGCAGGAGTCTTGATAGTCCTCGCTCAATGGTCAGTATTAACGCGTAGAGGCGACAGCTTTACCGTAGGCAAGCCCGCACCCGAAACTTACAGGGTTATCTCGCACATGAGATATGATGACCAGGACTCTGCGAAAGAATTGCGCTCAATGATAAGCGACAGCATAGCCGGTGTAACAGTTCGTGACGTGTCGGCCAAGTCAAGGCTTCAGAGGAGGCTCGAAGCATTTCGTGACATTAAGGACTCAGCCAGCGCAAAAAGTTCTTCATATCTATCGTATTTGCCGGAGGCGTTCCTGAAAGCTGTATATAACCTCAATCCTGAAGACCGCGCAAGTATCATTAATCTGGCCTATCAGGTCGGCAGCTCATATATCGACAGACTGGAGTCCGAAAAAATCTACAGGGGCAACAATCCCTTGATAACTTCGATCTTATGGGAAGAGATAAACAAAACCGTGAAATCTTCGAGTGATGCTAATTTCGTCTATCAGATATTGGCAGGTTTAGGCAATCTGAATTTCAGGCTCGACGAGGATTTAACGAAAGCAGTAAAACAGTCAGCAGTTGACCAGGTCCCAGTCTTGGACAGGAGGCTCGAACCCGGCGACGTAATAATCAATCGCGGTGAAATCGTAACGGAACAGACTGCAATGCTTCTCAGACTTCAGGGTTATACAGAAGATGTCTTCCCGTTCCGTCAGTTATGCGTTGTGATTATATGCGTCCTTGCTCTGCCCTTATGGCTTGACATTCTCAAACGTGGAGCAGGCGAGCATAAACCGACATGGTGGTGCGCAGTCTTCATCGTAATAACTGCGTGGATTTGTGAGTTAGTCGCTGCAATGATCGGGGTAAACGGTGCAGGGACTCTTACGGCAATAACGGCTGCATTCTTGTGCGTGTCTGACTACATGGCATTCTCCCTTGCTGTAATTGCTGCGTTGTCAGGTGTGTTCGTAATCGCAGGGCTTACTGTCTCGAATTTGATTTTGCTGGCTTTGATGGCAATATTCACTGCTACTATAGGCTTTTATTTACTGCGTAATCTGGAGTCAAGGCGGCAGGCTTACAGGCGTGTTTTTCTGACGGCTTCAATTATGCTGCTGGTGCGAATGATTATGCGCTGCATTCAAGGGCCTCCCCTGACCCAGGACAATTTCAGGCTCTTTATCCCTTTAGGAGAATTCTGGCAGGAGACTTTTTCGTTCTTTATTTTCGAGGTCTTCAACACCCACTTAATAATCGTAATGCTGCCGTTCCTTGAGGAGTTTTTAGGGACGCTCTCGATTTTGACGCTTAGAGAAGTAAGTTATCCGTCAAGTCCTTTATTGCGTGACTTACAGAGAAATGCTCCGGGTACCTACCAGCATTGCCTGACCATAGCAACACTAATCGAAGCAGTAGGCATAGAGTTAGGCATGGACGTTAATTTGCTGCGGGCAGGTGCTTACTATCACGATATAGGGAAATTGAGAAAGCCCCATTTCTTTGTCGAGAATCAAGGCGGCGGAGTCAACACTCATGACGAGATGTCGCCGACGTTAAGCTCGATGACTATAATCTCACATGTCCGTGGTGGCCTCGAACTTGCATGGGAAGCCAGACTCCCGAAAAGAATACGCGACTTCATTGCAGAACATCACGGCACAACATGCACACGATATTTTTATAACAAGGCAATCGCTATGAACGAGAAAGTCGAATGGGAAGCCTTTTGCTATCCAGGACCTAAGCCTCAGTCACGAGAGACGGCTTTGTTGATGATAACTGACTCAGTCGAAGCAGCTGTAAGAGCCGCAAATATCCGCGAACTTGAAGCAGATGACTCTAACAGGGAGAAGGGCAAGTCGGCCAAGACCATAAGAAATATAGTGAATCAGGTTGTACAGAGCAAGATGAACGAAGGCCAGCTCGATGAAGTAAATTTCACGATGAAGGACTTGACACTCGTAAAGGAGACGCTCATAAACGTTTTAATTTCTATGTATCATACCCGAAAAGTTAAGAAGATAGAGCGTAAGAAATAATTTTATTTTTATGAAAGAGGTTTGCATATTTTGAAGTTATCTTTGCGCATTAATTTTGCCCATGACGAACAACAAGACGACACGGGCAGTAATAATAATGACGGCGATAATTTTAGACGCTATGATTTTGATGCACTCTCAGGAATACTTGAAGAAGAGCTGTTAAAGATTTACCCGGACTCAAAGAATTACGAGTTCGCAGAGATTTCTATAACCTTCACTGACCCTGAAGGCATAAGGGAACTTAACAAGAATTACAGGCAGGTTGACGAGCCTACTGATGTCTTGTCATTCCCCTTGCTTGAAGACAACGACCCTGTAGGACTCCCTGAGCTTCCTGTTCTTGCACTGGGTGACATAGTGATTTGTCCTGAAGAAGTGAAAAGGCTTCATACTGACCTGAACGAGCCTGAGTCTTTATGCCTGATGATAGCTCACTCATTTTTGCACTTACTGGGTTATGACCATGACTCAGACGAGAAAGAGAAAATCATGTGGCAGCGTCAGGACGAGATAAAAGCCAGATTGCTGGAGGTTATTTGATCCATGACAGGAATAATTTCAGGCTTCGTGATTTTGTTTGCTCTCTCTGCATTTTTCAGCGGTGCGGAGACTTCGATAACCGCAACCGGCAAAGGCAAGTTAATAACCCTTCAGGAACAGGGCAAGTATAAATTTCTAAACGCAACTTTTCAGTGGCTGATTGATGACCCTCAAGAAGCCCTGACAGTGTGCCTTATAGCAAATAATGTCGTGAATATTTCTCTCAGTGCCCTAGCCTCAAGTGTAGCTCTGCAAATTTTCGGAGCTGCTGCTCTTGTCGTTGTCGTGCCTGTGATGACTGTCTTAATCGTGATTTTAGGCGAGATTTTGCCGAAGTCTGCGGCTATGATTTACTCGGAACACGTTATGATTTTCTCTGCTCCTATATTGCGAGTCATTGCGTTTTTAATCACCCCGATTGCATGGGCTATGAAGAAGTGCGTGACAGCAATAGGCTTTGTCCTGCACCTTGAGTTA
>JAFSQO010000214.1 GCA_017446645.1 Synergistaceae bacterium
ACATGCTACTCCGCCTCCCTCAGACAATAAGCCTAAGAGCAGGTGTTCAGGTTCGACCATGTTATGCCCCATGCTTAACGCCTCATGATGTGCTAACTGTATTATTCTCTTGCCGCGTTCCGTGTAAAACTGCCACATTTATATCACCATTATTCCCTTCAGCATTCGTTTCATGATTTCTGCATTCATAATATTACGCTGTAAATGTACGTTCTTACGTCCCCTCGTAAAATTTTCTTCGTTATGTCGCATGGCAATTTCTATTAACAGCCTCTCTCTTTCTGTGATAAATTCACGTTCCTGCAATGCCGCGAGTATTCTGTGTGCATCCTGAAATGAAACAGCATTCCCGATTATCTCGTCAATGTGATCTGCTTTCTCTTCGGGACTTTCATAGCTCACACGCAGTATACGAATATAGCCATGCTCGCCCCTTCTGCTTTCGATTAAATAACCCTGCTCAGGTGAAAACCGGCTCCTGAGAACATAATTTATCTGACTGGGTACACATTCAAATCTTTCTGCTAAATCCTTGCGCCTTAATCTGATATTCATATCCTCCCCAAGCAATTCAAGAATGTACTGCTCGATGTTCTGTGTCAAACTGTCCTGCATAAATAAAAACTCTCCTTTCTATTTTTATATTCAACAGGCAATTTTATATTTCAAAGTTTAACTTATTTTGCCCATAAAAAAAAGACCTGTAATAGACATACTATATATGCCGTGATAGAATTCCTCATAAGTTACCCACAATTCTACAATTCAACACATTATGTGTTTTACTTTCTCAAAGGAGGAGTTACTCATGAGGCGTAATGTATTGTGCGCATTTATGCTTGTGGTACTGCTCGCGTGTACATGGTGTGGGTCAGCTTTTGCTCTTGCTCTTCACGGTAAGGACATAAGCACAATACCCGACATCCTCAAGGAAGCACGCACCAGCGGCATCACTGACAGGGCAGGAGCGAATCTCGAACTTCCGAAGCATTCAATCCTGCGAATGCACAACGGGAAGCTCGATCTGCACTACAACATAGGCAGCGGCGACAGTGAATTATCGCTGGGCAGCATAGAGGGCTATTCGACAGGGTCAACAAAGACTCAGGACAACGGAATCTCTGCGGCTCTCTCGGCGACAAAATTCGGTTCGAGGAAAATATTAATTGGCTCGTCAAAGAATATGAGTACTCAGCAATCACAGCAGTATACAAACTGGTTCTATGACCTCTATTTTGCGGCAGTCAGCAAGGACATCGATGAGACAATCACGCAGGAACGATTCGGTGCATGGCGTTATCCTAATGAGTCGGGAGGAACGAAATCCGGCTACATCAAGGATATTGACACAGGAATTTTTGTTGAACACTTCAACGGTGAACTTGTAGTAGCGGCAACAATGGAGGCCACGAATGACAATCCCAACAAGGCGGCGAAGTTCAGCAGTAAGAAAGTAAATATCAGGCTCGATTTCTGGGCATTGTTCACCGATGCTGATGATAATATTCAGTACAAGAAGCTGGACAATATCACCATCACGCGCGAAGGCTATGCAGTTGCTCCGTTATATGGTATGCCTGCCACTACGTACACTGATCACCCCTTCTTTAAAGGTCAAGGTGCAGATACAGAAACTACTGTATCGCCCTACGTACTGCTGAAGACTGCGGTGGGAGACATCAACCATGACGGCTACGAGAATGAAATTGCTGTTCTGGTATGCGATCCTGAAGGCATAAAGCTCTGCGTATATCAGATAAGCTATAGTGCGTCATCTCAGCAGTTCTCAATAAAGCAAATGACCGATGCAGGCACTATCTACAAGTATAACCTCACCGAGTATTACAAGCTCTTAGGCTATAACGGTTTCACCCGCGCACCCGGTGCAGATATTCTCACTGGAGACTTCAACGGAGACGGTGATACAGAAATAGCAGCAGTGTATCAGGGAGATCTAGCCACGAGTGATTTATTGAATGTAGAGGTAGCAATGCTTAATGGAGCTTCACCCCGTCATCTTTACGCTGATCTCTACAAGTGGAACAACAATACCGGAAAATTTGACGTTACGCAAAGCCTCAATAAGGACTACGGAACGAAATACTCAGAAAAAAAACTCACAGAGCGCGGAGGTGATTACGCTTCAAAAGGCGTAAAATATGTAACTAAGGATACAGCAGGAGTCGAAAGGCGGCTGATCGCTCCATTGGCAGGGCTCAAAGCGGCAGTTCTTGACGTGAACAGCGACGGCACTGACGATATAGTTTTCAGCGGATTCAGGTATAACCTTCTTGAACACCTGCAGCAAAAGGTTTGGTTTGACGCTGACGGGTGGGTAGGCACTTATGACCAGCATGCAGACTATAGCGTACGGCCGTATCTCGCGCTGATAACGTTTGACGAATCAGACAAAAAACTCAAGCTGGCTGAAGATTACGTCTGGGAAGGCGATGCTATCCTCACCCGGAACATTCCTCACGGCACCTTCAAGCTAATAGAATGGCACGCAGGCGATGAATATTTATACTCACTTGTCGCTAGGAATGCATCATACTTCCCTGTAGTAGACCGTGAAATAGTATTAGCAGCAGGGCCTTTCTTCGGGACATCAGGAGTCCTGAAGCCCCTTGATGATGTGTATTGCGTTATTACGGCGCACATATGCCGCTGTTCAGGTCTAACGGCAGCACATTAACGAGAGTCAGAGAGATACGCGCAGAAGATACGACCGGACTCATTGCGTCAGACTTTGCCGGTGAAGGAATCGAACTCGGAAGACCTGTGCATCTGGTACGCGCGGCAGACCGCAGTTATATGGCAGTTCTTCAGGCACCTCCGTATCACGTTGATAATATTGCTCTTGACGGAAAATCGCTCACATTAACGCCCACGAATTACTCATACATAAAGGGTGCAAGCACTACATACGCGAAGAGCTCGAACGAAACCGAGAAGAAAAACGTAAAATTTGATATTAATAATACGGTCGAGACTATTTTCGCACTTGGTGATAAGGGCCAGAATGTTGTGGG
>JAFSQO010000215.1 GCA_017446645.1 Synergistaceae bacterium
GAGTTTCGTAAACTTGCCGTTTTGCCTTCACGAATATTGCTTCTCACTGCTGGAGTCGACAACAACAATTCAGTAGCGCAAAATCTGCCCTTAAAGCCTTCTGCCGGTAATAACTGCTGGGAACATATGCCTATTAAAGTATATGCGAGCTGCAATCTTATCTGGTTTTGCTGGTGAGGCGGAAACACGTCTACAATTCTTTCGATTGACTGTGAAGCGTCCTGAGTATGGAGTGTGCCTAAGACTAAGTGTCCTGTTTCTGCTGCTGTGATGGCTGCTGAGATAGTCTCTAAATCTCTCATTTCACCGATTAATATGACATCAGGGTCTTGACGCAGGACGTGCCTTATACCTGAAGCAAAGTTTTCGGTGTCATGACCGACTTCTCTCTGATGAATTACGGCCAGTTCAGGCGTGTGAACGTATTCGATAGGGTCCTCAATCGTAACGATATGGCATTTTCTGGTGTGATTGATTTCACTGACGAGAGCAGCCAGGGTCGAGCTTTTCCCGTGTCCTGTAGGCCCTGTAGTCAGGAATAATCCCCTATGTTTGCCTGATATAGTCTTGAGGGTCTGGGGCAAGCCTAACTCGTCAAGACTCCTGATTACGGACGGAATGAGCCTGAAGGTAAGCGATAAGCCCTGCATTTCGCGGTAAAGACTGCCTCTGAATCTCTGGGTCTCATAGGTGAATGCAAAATCTAAATCGCCTGTTCTGTTGAATCTGTCCAGCTGGGACTCAGTTAATATCTCGCTGGTGAACTTTTCTAAATCTTCGCGTGAAAATTTATCAAAGTCCTCGATATAGTCTAATTCGCCGTGAACTCTCAAAGCCGGGAAATTCCCTGAGCTTAAATGAATATCGCTGGCTCCGTCTTCGATTGCCTTCTTGATTAATTCTTCGAGTTTTTCATTATTAAAGTGTTGCACTTGTAACTTCCTCCAATGATGTATAGCCTGCAAGGGCTGCGTTAATCCCTGCACGCCTTAGTGTCTTCATGCCCTTCTTTATTGCCATTTCCCGGACATCGACGACGTTTTCGTTCTTGATAATCATCTCGCGAAGGTCGTCATCAATTACCATAATTTCGTAAATTCCCCTTCTGCCTTTGTATCCGTTTCTGCATTGCTGGCAGCCTACAGCCTTGTAGACGTGAGTTTTTGCAGGAATTCCCAACTGCTCGCATGTTCTGTCATCAAGCTCGTACTCTTCTTTGCAGTGAGGACACAGACACCTGACCAGCCTTTGAGCCATAATCCCTGATAAAGAAGCAGATAACAGGAACGGTGGTATCCCCATGTCGATAATACGTGAAATTGCGCTTGGTGCATCGTTCGTGTGAAGTGTCGACAGCACAAAATGCCCGGTTAATGCAGACCTTATAGCGATTTGAGCTGTGTCTCCGTCTCGAATCTCTCCTATCATGATCTTATCCGGGTCTTGACGCAGGATAGAACGCAGGGCAACATCGAACGTCAAGCCGGCTTTTTCGTTGACTAAGACCTGATTAATTCCCGGAATAAAGAACTCGACGGGGTCCTCAACAGTGATTATGTTTATGTCTGGTTTGCTGATTTTCTTGAGCATTGAGTACAGTGTAGTAGATTTTCCCGAACCTGTAGGCCCTGTAGCGAGCATTATCCCCCAGGGTGTTTCGCAGAATTTTTCGACTGTTTTGATGTCGTCCTTGTCAAGTCCCAGATCCTCAAGGGCAACGAAAGAGTGATCTCTGTCAAGAATTCTCATGACTATCTTTTCACCGCTCATTGTAGGCAGGGAGCTGACACGCAAATCGATGTGCCTGTTGTCTACTATGGTCAGGATTCTGCCGTCCTGCGGCTTACGTCGTTCGGCGATGTCCATTCCGCTGATAATTTTAATTCGCGAGACTACAGTAGGGTGAAGGGAAGCAGGATACTCAAAAGGAGAATATAACGCCCCGTCAACCCTGTAACGGACACGGCACATTAACTCGTAGGCTTCGACGTGAATATCCGAAGCATTCTCACGGACTGCATTAGTGATCAAGTTATTCACAAGTTCGATTAACGGCGCATCGTCAGGATTAGCCGTAGCAGTAGTTGCAGCAAGCGGTGTGTATATATCAGCAGCGTTTGCCTCTGTCTCTGTGAGGGCCTCTGACAGGGTGCTCGTCAGGTCATAAATTCGCGAAATATTTCTATTGACATCGTCAGTCCCTGAAACAGCAACGTGCAAGTCATAACCCGTCAATGTTCTTATCTCGTCCTGAGCAGGCAAATCCAACGGGTCAGCCATAGCTACGAGTAATGCGCCTTCATCATCTATAATCAGGGGAATGAGGTGCAATCTTTCAGCTATGTTCTTAGGCACGAGCTTTATTGCGTCCGCCGAGGCTTGGTATCTATCCAGCTGAATAAACGGGAGTTCAAGCTGGACTGCAAGGGCTTCAGCAACCTGTGTAGAGTTCAATACTTCGAGTTCGACAAGAATCTCGCCGAGTCTCAGATCTGAAGTCTCTTGAAATCTCAAGGCTTCCTCAAGCTGTGTCTCAGTAATCAAGTTATACTGCAAAAGAATTTCGCCTATTTTAGTACGTTCAAGATAAAATACGTTTTCTTCTTCCATGATTTTATTATTCCGTCCTGATTTATAATTAATATAAAAATTATTATAGGAGTGACTTACGCAATGTCTATTATATCAGCACCAAGAGGCACACGGGATATTTTACCCGAAGAAAGCTGGAAGTGGAGCTATATTATCAATACAGCAGCGTTGACTATGCATGATTTTGGCTTTCGTGAGATTCATCTGCCAATATTTGAACATACTGAATTATTCTCGCGTGGAGTTGGCGAGACCACTGACATCGTCGAGAAAGAAATGTACACGTTTGAAGACCGCGGAGGCCGGAGCATTACCCTTAGACCGGAAGCTACAGCAGGAGTCATGAGGGCAGCTATCGAGAATAACTTGTGCGTTCAGGGGGCAAGCGCAAAGCTCTGGAACTGGGGGCCAATGTTCAGGCATGAGAGACCTCAGAAAGGACGTTACCGCCAATTCTACCAGATTGATGCAGAATGTCTCGGAATTGCAGGAGCATCTGCTGACGTTGATATTATTTCTCTCTCAATCGAGTTATTCAGGAGGCTTGGCCTTAGAAATCTCGAAGTCGTGATCAATTCCGTAGGCTGTGAGAAGTGCAGACCTGTTTATCGCGAAAAGTTAATCAAGTACTTTAATGCTCATAGAGATTCATTATGCGAGACCTGCATAGCCAGACTTGACAGGAACCCTTTGCGCATTCTTGACTGCAAGAACGAGTCATGCGGACGTGTTGCAGATAACGCTCCGGATATATATGACTCATTATGCGATGAGTGCCGCGAACACTTTGCTCAGGTTAGGGCAGGACTTGAGAGACTTGGCTTTGCCTACACGATTAATAAAAGGCTTGTGAGGGGGCTTGATTATTACACTAAGACGGCCTACGAGATTTTATCGGGTGATTTAGGCTCACAGAATGCAGTTGCAGGAGGAGGACGCTACGACAATCTTGCAAGCGCAATCTCAAGCTCAAAAATTCCCGGCGTTGGCTTTGCGTGCGGTCTTGACAGGGTCATGCTCGTAATGCAGGAACAGGGCTGCTCATTCGGTCAATCTCCTGAAGTCAAAGTGTACGGTGTTGCCCTTGACGAAGCTTCGAGGGGAAATGTTCAGGCTATGATTTACGAACTCAGGAAGAATAACATCTCGTGTGAATATGATTTAACTGGCAGCAAGAGTTTCAAGGCTCAAATGAAGGCAGCAGGTTCATGCAAATTCGCGTGCATAATCGGCCCTGACGAAATAAATAATAATACTGTAGCTGTTAAGGACTTAGTGAACGGCTCACAGGAAAGCATTAAAGTGAGTGAAGCAGCGAACTACATAAAAACTAGACTGTAAACAAAATCCCCTAGTCATGAATTAACGGCTAGGGGAAAAACTTATTGCTTTATTATGTTCTCAAGAAACGGCGGTAAATCAAAAGCGTTTTTGTGAATTTGCTTAGTGTAATATCTCGTGTTATTAATCTCTCGGACAGGCTGTACAGGGTCATTGCTCTCATTATTTGAGGCTATCCCGTACGTCCACATTCCTGACGGGTAAGTCGGGACTACTCCCCAGTATAATTTCACGAGGGGAAAGACTTTGCGCATTTCGTTGATTGACTGAAGCATTAAATCTTTATCAACGAAAGGCGACATGGTCAGCTCACTCATCATTGCGTCAGGGTTCATAACTTGCTTAACGTCACTATAAAAACCTGACTGAAACAAACCTGCTGCAAAATCTACAGGGTCAGTACTGTCGATAATAATCACATCATAGCGTTCTGAGGTCTCGCGAATGTACTTTAATGCGTCAATGCATTTAACGTCAGCCCTCTTGTCACTGAATGAACAGCTCGCAAATGGCAGATACTTCTTGCTGCACTCTATGACCCTCTCGTCAATGTCTATCAGGGTACACTTTTTGACGCAATCATGCTTTAAGACCTCGCGCATTATTGCACCGTCTCCGCCGCCGATTATTAACACCTGCTCCGGATTCTTATGGGCACATAATGGAACGTGAGCCATCATCTCTGAATATGTGAACTCATCGCGTTCTGTCAGCTGGTAGGCTCCGTCAAGCATTAAAGTCCGTCCGTATTCGTAGGTGTCTGCGATTAATAACTCCTGATACTGGGTCTTCTCAGAGTGCAGTAAATCTTTGATCTTCAACGAAAGCACTAAATTATCCGTGCTGTATTCGTTCAGCCATAAATCATTATTTCTCTTGGGTCTGGTTACGTAGCTGGTCATGCCATTGCCTCGCCCAGGTTCA
>JAFSQO010000216.1 GCA_017446645.1 Synergistaceae bacterium
CCGAGTCCCGTGCCTTCTATCGTGCTGTTATGTTCGAGATTGACCCGTTCAAAACGGTTGAAAATTTTGTCGAGGTCTTCTTTCTTAATGCCGATTCCTGTGTCCTTGACTACAATATTCAGCAAAAGTGTATCGCCTGGGTGAACGATTTTTGGATTTGCCATTTTGACTGAAAAATCTACGCTTCCATGTTCAGTGTATTTTACAGCATTGCTCAGGAGATTTTGCATTATCAGCCTCATGCGCATTTCATCACCGAAGTAAACGTCCGGGAGATTATCGTCAACATCAACGTTAAACTCAAGGTCTTTAGACTTTGCCCTGATTGCTATCATGCTGCTTACGTCATTCAAAACGGAGCTTAGTTTGTAATTTGTCTCTACAAGTTCGATTTTTCCGGCTTCAACTTTTGAGAAGTCGAGAATCTGATTTATGAGTGAAAGCAAATTATTCCCTGCATTCTCAATATCTCCTGCACTTGAAGTTATATTGTCTAAAATCGTGAGTCCTTCTGAATTGCCCTGAAGGATTTTGCGTGCCTGCTGACAGTCTCGTAAAATTATCGTATTCATTCCCAACACAGCATTTAACGGGGTGCGGATTTCATGAGACATGCTTGCAAGGAACTCGCTTTTTGCATGGTTAGCTGCTCTTGCATCATCTCTGGCTCTCTCAAGTTCTCTCTCATAAAGAAGTCCGTGCAAAATATTCACGTGATACTCAATCATTATATAAGCAGTGTTTATAGAGACTATCATGTAAAGAAACGGGAACCTGTCTAAGAATATCGAGTGATAGACCTCGTCCAGATTCATAAAGGCCCTAAGCGGAGTCCAGTACAAGAGCATATATAGAAGTGTCATATAGAGAGAACTCAAAATCCCTAAACGTACACCGCAAAGATAACAGACAACAAGGGGAAAAAGCAGCGTCCATTGTGCAGCAAAGCCGTTTCTCGCAAACAGTGCTATATTTGTCGAAGCTATGAGTGCTAGTATAGTGCCAATAGTTGCGGCTAATTCACGGTTTTTCTTGACAGCGGCCAGATAGAA
Organism: Synergistaceae bacterium; assembly: GCA_017446645.1. Classification (GTDB taxonomy): domain Bacteria; phylum Synergistota; class Synergistia; order Synergistales; family Aminobacteriaceae; genus JAFUXM01. The sequence goes on from JAFSQO010000216.1 coordinate 1,053, forward strand.
AATCAAGACATGCAGGATAGCATAAACCAAACATCCAAGCGCAAAGCCATGCATGGGAGTACCGAAATAAAATATAGCACCAAACATAGACGGTATTTCCATAACCAGTGCGATACATGAAATAGTTTTCAGGTTCTGATTGCGGCGTTGGCTGTCGTTATAAATTGAAATTCCCAGAACACGCCAAAGTGCCCTGACCCGATTAATCATCACAAATCCGCCTGCTTTCTTCTGCTATATTTTTTTGACGCTATTACTATTATTAGATAATTACACCTTCGTCAATCATTTGCAGCATTATATCCGCGAATTTAGGATCGAACAGGATACCTTTGCCTTTTTCGAGGCCGTCCCTGGGGTTGCCTTTGCCTTGACCTTGATAGTTTGGTCTGCTGCTCATCTTGTCATAAGTATCAGCCACTGCAATTATTCGTGCCTGCTCTGGAATGTTTTCGCCTGCCAGACCGTTGGGATAGCCGCTGCCGTCATATCGTTCGTGATGATATTTTGCTCCGTACACTAACGAAGGCATTTCGCTGATGCTCTCAAGGATACGTGCACCGATTAAAGTGTGTTCCTTGAATTTTTCGAGTTCCTCATCAGTCAGATTATCAGGCTTTTGAAGTATTGAATCAGGTACTCCGATCTTCCCAATATCATGCAGGAGAGCCGCCATGTAAATATCGTTCTGTCTGTGCTTATTATAGCCGCAACGTTTTGCGATTTCCCTGGAATATTTTGCAACACGTTCTGAATGTCCGTTTGTATGAATATTTTTCGCGTCAACTGCTGCAGCCAACGCAGATACAATATTGACGAAGAACTTGTGACTTTCTTCTGTCTTAAGTTCAACTTCGTGTGCCAGATTTCTCTGAAGTCTGACTAAATCTATAATGTGTCTGGCTCGCAGGACAAGTATTTCCGGCACAAAAGGCTTCTTGATGAAATCCATTGCTCCGAGTGAAAGCCCCCTGGCTTCAGTCTCTTCGGATTCGTCAGCTGTCAGGAAAATAACGGGGAGTTCTTTGCCTCTTTGGGTAGCTCTCAATGCCATTAGAGTCTCAAAGCCGCTCATGTCTGGCATTTTTATATCAAGCAGACAAAGGTCAGGCAGTTCTTTGGTCTCAATGTACTCAAGCAGAGCCTTGCCGGACTTCAAAGCAGTTACGCGCATTCCGTTCTTGCTCATAACATTGCCGGCCATAAGTAAATTTGCAACATCATCATCTACGACAACGATCCAGTACTGAGCGTCAGACATATTCATACATACCTCGTTTCTAATTCTAATCTAATTTTAATTCTAATTTTTGTCTTGATATATTATACTAGGAGCTGGCTAACAATGCTTTTTTTTGCAAATTATAAGTGCAAGTGCAAGATTTTGAAGTATAATTTCTCGCAGTCATGATTATTCATTCATATTTACGAGGTGAAAATTATATGCCTGTTCCCGTCACTCAGGAAATACGCAAGCCCCTTCTTGAGGCATTTAAGGACGAGATGCCGCACAGCTACGCAATAGGGGAATTGTTCAACATAATAACCAGATACATAGGTGAAGACCCTAACGAGATGTCTTCGGGCGAGAAAAACATTCTGAAAGAGCACATCAAGCAAGCCAGAAGCGATTTGAAGCAGCACGGGTTAATTTCAAGTCCTTCAAAGAGTACTTACATGATAACGAACTTGGGACTCGAAGTACTTGACGATGACCCTGAGAGCATTGACGATGACTATCTTGCAAGGCTTAGAACCCGCGGGACTTCGGAAGCATTGGCAGAGTCGGAATTCGCTGTATCACCTGACTCAGAATTTGAACCGGAACCTGAATCAGAGCCAGAACTAGAACCAGAAGGCACTGACGCAGAACTTGAGTCGGCACCAGAAGACACTGTAACTCTTGAAGAAGATATTGCAGTCCCTGAACCTGACTCAGAACTAGAGTTACAAGCAGAAACAGATACAGAATTACTTGAAGACCCAGAAGGGGATTTAGATTTAACTGGAGGCGAAGAGGAAATTAACACATCATATACTCCTGAAGAAAATCAGGTAATCGAAGAAGAAGATGACAAGATTAGTGAACTTGAGGGCTTTGAAGACGATGACCCTTCAGAGTTCGAGACTAACCCGGAACCAGAGCAGCTTGCTCAAGAACCAGA
>JAFSQO010000217.1 GCA_017446645.1 Synergistaceae bacterium
AGCGATTAAACCGGTTACAAAAGGCATTAAAGCCCCTCCTGTGCAGCCAATAGAGAATAATATTCCCATTGCTAACGGAAATTTATTTGTGTACGGTGCTGAACTCGAGTAGATTATCGGGCTTATTCCTGACATGCAGAGACCCAGACAGGCAACACTCAGTGCAATTAAAATTTCACCGTCTGAGATAAGCATGAAAGCAAAGAAAACTGCTGCTCCGGCAGATAAATAAAGCATTATGTTTTTCTGTGAAACGAACTTTGCAAGCCATACACACAACAGCCTCCCAATCAGCATAACGACCCATAATAATGCGGCCATTAAGTGACTATAACGCAGGGTCATATTCTTGTAGTGCATATATGTAACCAGCCAGCCGTTTACAGCAAATTCACAGCATAGATACAGAAACATTAACGCTGCTATTATCATAAAACCTTTATTTTTCAGGAATGCAAGGGATTTATTATCATTACCGGACTTGCTGCCGTCAAGCAACGAGTAATCCCTTATCGAGGCAAATATAATCACTGCGATTAATCCCAAAAATGCCACAAAAAGTATTCCCGTCTGCCAGCTTATTACTCTAAGAGACGAAAATATTAACGGTGCTATGATTGCTCCTGCTGCAAAGGTCGCGTGAAGTATGCCGATTGTTTTGGGTTCGCCGTTTGTGAATATGTTTATGGTCCTTTGACTGAAGCTGACCATGCTGCCTCGTCCTAAGCCGATTAATGCGCAGGCTATGAACAGGATTATATGCAGGTGGCTCGTTGCAACTGCACTCAGGCCAAGAAATACGAGAAGGGCAAGAATGATTATCGCTGCCTTCTGGCCAAGATACAAGGCAAGAAACGCCCAAAAAATTCCAGATACAAGATTACCCAGTGAATAACACGATAATAAAGTCCCGCTCATTGAATGCGAAAGATTATAGGCAGAACTTATATCAGGCAGGGCAGAGCCTATTGTCATCATGATAATTCCGCAGTACATGAAGGCATAAAAACACGAGTAAAATAATTTCTTGTTGGTCATAACTTAATCACCTGTCCTTGCGCTCAATGCTATTTCTAAAGGGTCATAGAGCTTCGATACGGTCATTATAAATAATAAAAACACGTTCGCAGTTAATTTACCCTGTGAGAATAATAACGCACCTGTCAATACAGTACTGGCCGGGGCAAGACGCAGGATTAACGGGCTTACTGAGATAAAAGCATTAACTCTCGAAAGCAGAAAAGTTACAGGCAGAACCCATAATGCAGAAATTGTCATTCTCCAGTCAATATAGAGCAGCGGCAGGGACATAAACAGCAAAAATATACACGAACCAATTAATCGAGCCAGTGCAGTATCAGCGTCTTTATCATAATCACGATATAAGGCGAATGCAGTGTACTGAAACCAGGTCGACAGCAATAACAGCATTGCACAGATCAAAACAGCCCCCAGATAGAATAAAGCACTCTTGTCCGGAAATTTGGAACCTGAAAGATTCGTGACTAACATGAACATGACAAACGAGTATGCTAAACCGGTCTGGAGCATTAACGCAAAATCCTGAAATGCACAGGCTAAAGAACTGACATATAACTTCACTAATGACTGCTCTGAAAGCACTTTAGCTTTATGTCCGTGCTTCACGTTATGACCTGCAGAACGTACTAATGAAGCCGATATTAACGGTGCTGTGATCGAGGCCAAGAGAAAATTCATCATGAAATCAGGTGATACTCCGTACCAGAGACCCCTGAAAATCCCTGCTGCTACCAGAAATATTAACGAACTGTTCACAGCAAATGCAAATACCGTCATGGGAAGGATTAAGCTATTAACTGCTCGGCTGGCCATCATTGCCATCGCTATAAAGCCAAGAATTAACGGGACAAGTGATATAAGAGCTAATATCCGGTCAGTCCTGAATAATAAGATCATCAAGCCAAGCGATAACGACAGAAATGCACATTTTGACGGCAGCTTAGACTTGGATCTGTCAGGAAATATCGCGTAAAGCAGCACCGCAAGAACTGCAAAGACACCTGTACGAGTTCCGTAATACATGATACTCTCTGAGTTAATTTCGCTAAGGAACAGACATGATAAAAGCCTCCAGATATGCCAGAGTGAAGCTGTTAGACTCAATGAGCCTGCTATTGCAAACAGACATGATACACTCAGGCGAAAAGTTATTTTGTCATTCATGAGTTTATTCTGCCTTCTTTCTTGATTTTCTTCGTCGTCTGATTAATATTCGTGCGTAAAGCCTTTTCCCATTGAGATATGCCCTGTCAGTCTTGGGAGCGTTTTTTTTCCTGAATGGCGAGTTTTTCTCAGTTATCCCTAAAATCTCGAACTGTTCAGGGTTATGCTTGTCCAGAAAAGTTATTGGAACGCCCATTACACCGTAATAGTCCCTAGGGATGTCTTTCGTCCTGCTGACTTCGATTGCGTGATAATTATCATAACGAGGGTATAACTCAGGGTCATAGCTCCTTGAGAGAATTATATCGCGATTCCTGCAACCGTGATCCAAATTCGTAAGCCACCGGATACCTTTCACCCTTATGAACTTCCTGCCGTCTTCGTCAAGCCCGCAGACTAAGGCACTTAACGGGTAATCGTCAGGAACAGTGAATTTTACATCGCCGCCGTGAATGCTGTGGCCAAGCCAAATTCTATTCTGCATAAACAACGGAAATATATCCCTGCAGGTTAGGGCGTTGATGCTGCACATGATTATAAACTGCTTGCCGTATTGCATTAACAGGGTTATGAACTCACGAAACAACGAAAACGGAGGATTAGTCACAATAATATCTGAGTCTTTCAGTAAGTCAATGCACTCTGGACTGCGGAAATCACCATTGCCGTGAAGCCTTCTCACTGCGAAGTCTTCGGGAGTTTTCACGGAACAAGACGGCGTTACAGACGAGTAACATGTTACAGTCAATTTTGCGAGGTTATATGCATCAAAGTTTTCTGCAAAGTGCTTCACGAAACTGCTCGTATACAGCTCATCACAGGGACATAATATCTTTTTGCCGCTGAAATAGCTGCGGTACTGGTGTAACTCCCGCTCTATGTCAGAAATCTGCGTGTAAAACTCGTCATGCTTGGCCCTTGCTGCAGTCTGTAGTGCATCGTTAGTTCTCATGTCAAGTCTCCCGTTAATCATATCTTTAAGCAAATATTTTATCAAGACATGGGCTATAATAGCAAAATAATCTAATAATCTAATCAGGAGGCAAATGTATTAACATGAAAACTTTAGAGTGTCCTAACTGCGGTGCAGAATACAACCCTGCTCAATACAAATGCGAGTACTGCGGGAGTTTTATAATTATGAACGAAGAGAAGCAATTCAACGTCCCGGAGAAAATCATTCACGAGATGAGTGAAAGCGCGTCAACTTCACCGGGTATCTATGTCTATGGCTCTTTGCTGGGAAAGGGTGAAATTCCGTTAAGGCTTGGGCTGGCAAACTACTACACAGGCAAGTTCATGGGTGTAGGCGGTAAGTTGCTGCTCACTAAGTCAAATCTCTATTTCACGTCCCATAAAGTATTTCAGGCAAAAACGGACCTGAAGATTAATTTGCTCGATATAACAAGCGTAAATCAGGAGCTGAATTTGTTCGTCAGTCAGCATATTTCTATTCACGAAAACGGGAACTCTCATAGATTCGTAGTCTACGGGGGCAAAGAAT
>JAFSQO010000218.1 GCA_017446645.1 Synergistaceae bacterium
ATTCTATTATTTGCGTAAAACAAAATAAATCAGCACCCTCTGTTGTATGGGAACATAAATATTAACTAGTAAAAGTAGAAAGGATAAAATTTTTATTATGCAGTTTGTGTTGGCATTAGTCTTCTTCATGACCGGCTCAGGGTTTGGCTACGTGGCTCTGAGGGCGTGGGATAACTCACGGGTAAACGGCGTGAAGAATCAAATCAGTAACATGCTCAAAGAAGCAGAAGAGTCTTCGGAGAGAGTGAAGCAGGAAAAAATTTCTGAGGCCCGCGAAGAAGTAAACAGGCTCAGGCAGGAAGCCCAGAAAGATATTAAAGAGAGACGCAGCGAAATTCAAAGGACTGAACGAAAACTTGAGCAGAAAGAAGACAACCTCGACAAGAAACTCGACAGGGTTTCACGCAAAGAAGACGAGCTGAAGTCAAGACATGAAGAACTCGAGAAGAGACGCTCTGCCCTTGAGGATAAAATTCAGCAGCAGGACGCAAAGCTCCAGGAGATCGCCGAACTCACTAGAGAAGAAGCTCAGGAAATTTTGCTCAACAAGACGGAACAGGACGCAAGGCACTTACTCGGAATGAAACTCAAGGAACTCGAGGAACGCGCTCAACGTGAGGCAGACAAGAAAGCACGTGACATCATAATCAGCGCAATGCAGCGTTGTGCAGTAGAGTCAGCCGGTGAGTCAAGCATCAGTGTCGTCCCCCTTCCCTCAGAAGAAATGAAGGGCAGAATTATCGGACGTGAAGGGCGCAACATCAGGGCATTCGAGAGCCTCACAGGTGTTGACCTGATTATCGATGACACCCCCGAAGCTGTTACGCTTTCAAGTTTTGACCCGATTAGACGCGAAATAGCACGCCGTGCAATGGAAAGACTTGTTGTTGACGGACGAATTCACCCTGCAAGAATCGAGGAGCTTATCGAACGTGCAGCAAGAGACATCGACGAAGAAATGATTACAGAAGGCGAGAATGCTGCATTAGAAATGGGAATCAAGAACATTCACAACGAACTCGTCAGAACATTAGGCCAGCTCAAATTCAGGTTCAGTTATGGTCAGAATGTCCTGGCTCACAGCATGGAAGTCGCCCAGATAGCCGGAGTTATCGCAGCTGAACTCGGCGTTGACGAGGAAATTGCACGACGCGGAGGTCTGCTTCATGACATAGGTAAGGCAATTGACCACCAGATAGAAGGCCCTCATGCCTCAATAGGTGCAGACTTGGCCAGAAGGTTCGGCGAACGTCCCGAAATAGTGAATTGTATCGCAGCTCATCATGACAATCTCGAAGTCAGCTCAATCTATGAGGTAATAGTATCGTTGGCAGATGCTATCAGCGCAGCAAGACCAGGTGCAAGACGTGAAAGTGTTGACGCATATATTAAACGGCTCCAGCAACTTGAAGAGATCGCCCAGACATTCGAGGGCGTAACGAGGGCTTATGCTATTCAGGCCGGGCGGGAAGTCCGGGTTATCCTCAATGCAGGCAAGACTGACGAAGGGGCAGTTCACAAGCTGGCCTATGACATTGCAAGAAAGATAGAGTCAGAAATGAAATATCCCGGACAAATCAAGGTCAATGTTGCCAGAGAGACCAGAGCTACGGAGTTCGCAAAGTAAATCATGAAGATTCTATTTTCAGGCGATGTTGCATGGAACACAGGACGCGAAGCCTTTGAAATCTCCCTGCCGTTCTTGAGGCATCAATACGGGGCTTTTGATTTTGTCCTGATGAACTGTGAGAACGCTGCTCACGGTAAAGGCATGACCGACAACATTTTCAATAAATTTATAGCAATGGGTGTTGACGCAATGACATCCGGCAATCATATCTGGGACAAGCCTGCATTTTTCCCCACAATGGACGCAGAGAATCGTGTCTTCAGGCCGGCAAACTATCCTGACTCATGTCCCGGCATTGGCTACGGTGTAATCGAGCGTAAAGGCAAGAAGTTAGGCGTAATTAACTTACAGGGCCAAGTCTTTATGCCTCCTATTGACTCGCCGTTCTATTGTGCAGATAAGATAATCAGCGAACTCAAGGCAAAACACGGTGAGAACTTGCCCATCTTCGTGGACTTTCACGCAGAAGCAACGAGTGAGAAGCAGGCCCTTGCATATTATCTTGACGGAAGGGTCAGCGCAGTAATCGGGACTCATACCCACGTTCAGACAGCTGACGAGAGAGTTTTACCTAATGGGACGGCCTTCATGTGTGATGCAGGAATGACGGGAGGTCACGGAGGGTTGCTGGGGTGCAGTCTTGACTCAGTGATGCCTAAATTCCTTCAGGGATTGCCATGCAGATTCGAGCCTTGCATTGATGAACCTGCATTTAACGGGGTAATAATTTACATAGATGACTCAACAGGTCTTGCGGAAAACATCAAGCGGATAAATATTCCCCTTGAGATTGATTTAGATACATAGCGCAAATTTTTAGAGTGGTGCTGTTATTTTTTCTCTCTCTTATAAAATAATCACAGGGGAGAGAATTTTTTTTAGTGATAATATAATGTGTAGCAATATTATTAAATCTTAAATCAGGAGGAAATTTTTACAATGCGAAAATCATTACTCAAAGTTCTCGCTATCGGAGCTGCTGCAGTTATCCCGTTTATGGCTGCCCCAGCACTTGCTGACGAGACTGCTGCAAAGAGACCCGTTGCTAATTTCGTCACTAACATGGGCGACTTCAAAATCGAGCTGTATAGTGACTTGGCCCCGAACACCGTGAATAATTTTATCGAGCTGTCCAACAAAAAATTCTATGACGGAGTAATCTTTCACCGTGTAATAGACGGCTTCATGATTCAAGGCGGCGACCCAACAGGTACAGGCATGGGAGGCCCAGGTTATGCAATCCCTGACGAGTTCGGCAAGGGACTCAAACATAACGCCCCCGGAATTCTCTCAATGGCAAACGCAGGACCTAATACTGGCGGCTCGCAATTCTTCATTACACTTGTTCCTACTCCTTGGCTTGACGGTCACCACGCAATATTCGGGCATGTAATCGAAGGCATGGAAGTCGTTGAGAAAATCGGCAAGACCAGAACTAACAAGCAGGACAGACCGGTTAAAGACGTTATAATCACGACAATTAAGATTATTGAGCCTGAAACTGAACCGGAACAAGATACGGAGAAATAATTTCATGAACAAAAAAGTTTACGTTACCCGCAGACTACCTGAAAAAGTCATGCAGCTCATGGATAAAAAATTTGAGTATGACGTAAGCCCCGAAGAAAGACTCGCAACCCGTGAAGAATTAATTAACGGCGTAAAGAACTACGGCGCAATCGTTACAATGCTGAATGATAATATTGACTCCGAGATAATCAGCATGGCAGGCCCGGACCTGAAATTAATAGCAAATTACGGTGTGGGCTTTAACAACATTGATGTCAAGGCTGCGAATTCACGAGGCATTTACGTATCGAATACTCCGGGAGTCTTGACTGATGCAACGGCTGATATTGCCTTCACGTTATTGTTTTCTGCTGCAAGACGGGTCATAGAGGGCGACAACATAGTGCGTACTTCGACATTTGCATGGGCACCGAAGTACATGCTGGGCTATGACATTACGGGCAAGACCGTAGGCATTATAGGACCCGGCAGAATAGGCTCAAATTTCGGGAAAAAGGCTGCTTTAGGCTTCAACATGAAAGTCCTGTATTATGGCCGTCATAACTCGTCTGAATTAGACTCAATCGGAGCAGAAAGAGTAGCAGAGCTTCAGGATTTACTGAAACGTTCGGACTTTGTTACGATCCATGTGCCATTAACACCTGAGACAAGGCACTTAATCGGAGCTGGTGAACTGGCAATGATGAAGGCAACTGCAATACTCATAAATACATCAAGAGGCCCTGTAGTTGACGAGAAGGCTTTGGCTGAGGCCCTGAGCAAGAAAGTTATAGCTGCTGCCGGTCTCGATGTCTATGAGAATGAACCTGACGTTGAACCTGCCCTCAAGACGCTAAAGAATGTCGTGTTAATGCCTCACTTAGGGACATCAACGTTTGAGACCCGCGAAAACATGGGCTTCCTTGTCGTGAAGAATATCGAGGATGTCTTCGCAGGCAATGAGCCTCAAAATATGGTGAGAGTTAAATAATGAATGAGAAATTGAAAAACTTGCTTCCTCCTAGACCTGACGATATGCACAAGGGCTTTCGTGGAAGATTATTAATTGCTGGAGGCTCGGAACGTTATCCAGGTGCCCCTGCCTTGAGTGCATTAGGGGCTTTGCGGACAGGCGCAGGGGTTGTTACCATGCTTTCGATTCAAAAAGTCTGCGAGGCATGTGCTGCAAGGCTTCCTGAAGTGATTTACTGTTTTGAAGATGACAAATTCAGATGGCAGGAATTAGCTTTCTCTCAACATGGAATTGACGCTCTAGTAATAGGTCCTGGACTTGACAAAAGCATAGCTACAGAAATTTTTACGTCAAGAATGTGGCGAGACTGGCCCGAAAAGATACTGGTTGACGGAGATGGTCTTAATGCACTTGCTGTCGTAAAAGATGAGCTGAAGCTGAGACATGATTCAGTTTTGACCCCTCATGAAGGAGAAGCAGCCAGATTGTTGGGGATAACGGCATCAGAAGTCCACGCAAACAGGGTTCAGGCGGTGAAGGACCTCGCAAAGAAATGGGGCTGTGTAGTCCTCAAGGGTCACGGGACACTTATTGCTTCAGGCGACAGGGTTGTCCAGATTAGCCGCGGAGGCCCGGAGCTTTCCGTACCTGGTTCGGGCGATGTGTTATCAGGCTGTATCGGGGCATTTCTCGCTAACGGTCTTGAGCCGTTAAATGCTGCAATACTCGGCGCAAGTGTTCACGGTATGGCGGGCGAGATTCTGGCACGTGAAGGCATTGACGGGGTGTTAGCCTCTGAGATAGCGAATGCAATAAGACCCGTAATTAATGACCTGAGGCGGAATTCATGAACAGCAATAGAAAACGAATCGACTGGGACGAGGAAATCCGCAAAACTGAACGAATTAAACGCAGGGGAATGTTAATTAGCGCATTAAGTCTGGCATTAGCCTGCGCATTAATCTTCGGGGCCGGGAAAGTTACAGGAACTGACATAGAAATCCCCAGAGCCGTAATCGTTGCTGTATGCTTCTTCGTATCTTGCGTAATATTCAGGTCCGTAATCAGACACAGGGCAGAGAGGCGCAACAAGAGTAAAGAACATCATGACGACTGAAAAATTCATCACTCACTCAGAACTCGAAACCCGTGAACTCGGCAGGAATTTCGCCAAGAACTTAACGCCGGGACAGGTTGTCTTGCTTTATGGTGATTTAGGCTCCGGCAAAACGGTTTTCGTCAGGGGAGTTTGTGAGGCATTCAACATCTCTTGCGTCAGAAGTCCCTCGTTCACCCTGATAAACGAGTACGAATCAGGTTCAGGGCTGTTCATCATTCACGCTGACTTGTATAGACTTGAGCCATACGGAGTCCATGCACTGGGCCTTGAAGAGTACGCTGACTCTAATGATTCTATAATGTTCGTTGAGTGGCCGGAACGCTGGGAGGATATGCCGAAATATGCGGACTTGACGAGGATTTACTTTAATGCAGTTGATGAGATGACTCGTGAGATAAGACTGGAGGCAAATTCATGAGTAATATTCTCGCTATAGATTGCTGCCTGAAATTCACGGGTGTTGCCTTAATGATTGATGACAATGTCGTTGACTCTGACTCTCAGGACTTGGGGAGATTACAGTCAAGAGAACTTCCCTTAATGACAGAGAGAATTATGAGGCGCAACAATCTTGATTTCCATGACATTGACTATATTGCTCTCACCAACGGCCCCGGCTACTTCACCGGGATTAGGGTCGGTGCTGCATATGCGTCCGGGCTTGCCTATGCCTGCGGAGTGAAAATTATCCCTGTATCGTCTCTCGAAATGCTTGCGTATGGCCTAAATCACAAAAAAGTCCTGGTTCTCGTCTATGCAGGTCACGGGTTCGTCTATGCCTCATGCAAGAACTTTCTCGATGAAGGAGAATACTCTCACGGGCAAATACTCTCATGGCTCAATGAAAATCCTGACGCTGAAGTAATCTCTGATGACCCTGACAAAATCAATCTTGGTGCTAAAATGCTGAAGGTAAAACCTGATATAAAGGCTCTGTGTAAGATTGCCGGTGAAAGAGTAAACGTTGCTGTCAGTCCGTTAGAGATAAAAATTTCGTACTATCGGGCTGTAATATAATATAAATACATGAAAGAAGGAAAAACAAATTGCAAGCTGGCTTAATCGTTGATATTGTTATATGCGTTATCCTGCTGTTCTTTCTCTATAGGGGCTTCGTTAGGGGCTTCTCTGGCGAAATTATTGGCTTCGTAGGTCTCTTCGTTGCTATTTTCTGCGCATGGAACTTCCTGGACCCTGCTGTTGACTTGGTCTTCAAGCACTTTTCTCACCCTGCACTTGACAGAAATATAGTCTCGTTAATCTGTGCTGTCGCAATATTCTTCACGGTTGAGATAATCTTCGGGATAATCGGCCTGATTCTCTCATACGTTGTAAGGGTTACAAGTCTCTCACTCATGGATCACTTTTTTGGCATGGTGATTGGCGCACTCAAGGCAGGTTTTATCATCATGGCAATTTATGCAGTGCTGATAACGTTTTCGCCGTTAATTCCTACTGATTGGATGAAAGAAAGCTACACAATGCAGGGTGCTGAAACAGTATGGCCCTACGTAAGAGACTTCATGCAGTCAAAGGGCTTGCTCGACTTCACACACTTGACCGGCAATGCTAATTGAACGAAACACGGCTGATATACTTGAACTCGACAAGAATTTGCTCCCCTTTCGTGAAAATTTGCGCGGAGAACTAGGGGAGCGCGTTTTGTCGGCACTTACTCCTGCTGAAGATTACGAGACACTGAAATCACGCGAAAAACTCCTGATTGAGTGGCTCGATTTAGTTGACCATAATGGCGAATTCAAATTCAATGCCAGACTTGAGGCAGTTTCACCGATGTTTGCTCATGCCAAGAAGAGCGGTATTCTATCAGGTGAAGAGCTTTTACGTGTAAGATTATTATTGCAGTCAGCACGTCATATCAGGGAAGGGCTTGCAGACATCACAGCAAAATACAGGAGCGTTGATGATTTACGTCACGGGATAAGAGACTTTTCACCGGAAATTGAGGCGTTGAACGTCATAGAAGACTCCGGGAGGCTGGCTGATAATGCATCTGGAAAACTCAGCAATATCCGTGAAGAAATAGAGAACTTAAAGCGCAACGGCAGGAGAATTGCCCAAAAACTATTCGATGACCCTGATATAATCAACATGCTTCAGGAGAAATCATTATCGTGGCGTGAAGGCAGATTTCTATTACTCGTTCGTCAGGAATACATTAACCGTTTTCCGGGACTTGCCCTTGAGCGTTCCAGTTCAGGTAATTCAGTCTATATGGAACCCAGGGCGTTATCTCACGTGAATAACGAGCTGATAATCAAGACCCATGATGAACAGGACGAAGAGAGATTAATCCTGCTTGAGCTGACACGAAAAATTTTATCACGGGAAAATGCTGTAATAAACGCTGAAAAAATTATCGGGACGTTCGATCTACTCTGTGCCTGCGATTATTTAATTCGAGCAAAAAAGTGGGTTATCCCTGAACTCACTCAGAAAAAGGCATTCAAGTTAGTTGCTGCAAGACATCCCATGCTGAAAGACAAGGCTGTACCCATTGATGCCTCATGCGGTGAGAATTTCACAACTCTGGTTATTACAGGCTCAAACACCGGAGGCAAGACCGTAACACTCAAGACTGCAGGTGTCATGGTTGCAATTGCCTGGCTTGGTCTGCCTTTACCTGCAAGAGACGGGACTTTAATCGGGACATTCGACAAGATATTTGCTGACATAGGCGACGAACAGAGTATAGAGCAAAATCTTTCGACTTTTAGCTCTCACCTTAAGAAAATAATTTATATCCTGAACAATGCAAGTGACTCATCGCTGGTCTTACTTGACGAATTAGGCGCAGGAACTGACCCTCACGAAGGCGCAGCACTAGGTGTGGCAATACTCGAAACACTCAAAGACAAGGGCAGCATAGTCCTCGCTACGACACATCATAATCCCATAAAGCAATACGCATTACTAACTCAGGGTGTAGAGACGGCAAGTATGCAATTCGACATAAATAAACTTGAGCCTACATACAAGCTCTTAATGGGAATTCCAGGCAGGAGCAGCGCGTTACTCATAGCAAGACGCTACGGAATGCCGGAAAGTGTGATAAAACGTGCTCAGGGGGAACTGGACTCAAGAGAACTTACTGCGGAGGACATCATGAGCGAACTCAACGAACGAAGGGCAGCCCTTGACAACGCAGAAAGGGAATTCCAGATAACTATGCAGCAGGCAGAAGACCTGAAACAGCAGTATCAATCACGGGTCAGGGAAATTGACGTTCAACGTGACAAAATCATGAAGGCAGCTGACAGAAGAGCCGAGAAGTTCATCGCCCAAGCCGAAGAGACCTCGAAAGAAATCATCAGGAGCGTCGAAGAATCAGCACGTGATTTAGCAAGACAGGGCTATAACGTGAAAAGAAGGGAATTAAAGACCTTGCGCTCAGTAATGGAAAAACGAGACAGAAAACGCACTGAACGTGAAATCGCTAACAGTCCAAAACCTTTTGAGCCAGCTGTAGGAGTTACGGCAATGGTCGCAGGTTCAGGCTTAATCGGGATAATCAACGAGATTAAGAACGGCAGGGCTTACATGACCGCAGGTGCCTTGAATATTGACGTGCCACTTTCACAATTAATAGCCACTGACAAAAAGGCTAAAGTCGCATCACCCTTGACTGACACGAGTCAGCTTGCAAAGGTTGAGAGCGTGCCTCCGTCCATAATGGTTCGCGGAATGCTGGTAGCTGAGGCAATACCTTTAGTTGCAAATTATCTTGACAGGGCTTACAGGGCAAATCACTCAGTCGTAACTGTAATTCACGGACGAGGCGAGGGCATTCTGAGGCGTGAGGTTCATGCGTTGTGCTCAAGATTGAGTTACGTAAAGAGCTTCAGGCTTGGCGGTGAAGGTGAGGGAGGTTTCGGTGTAAC
>JAFSQO010000219.1 GCA_017446645.1 Synergistaceae bacterium
GAACAATGGCTTGCTGATGTTAATGACAAAGACGTTCGGGGCATCGACGAGATACGCATTAATATTCTTCACAGGAGTATCAATCACAGCCCCTTCATCCGATACGTCATAAATATGTTTGGGGCTGTCAGGTTCTCCGACGTTGAAGCCTATTATTACGCAATGAACGTGAGCCTTCTCTTCAAGGGTTTTGTTATCCCATATGAAAGTTTTATAGGCAAAGTTAATATTCAGTCCGCCGTCAAATAAATCTTTCCAGAGGACGCTGACGTTGTCGCCTTGATTAATGCTGTTGGTCGAGACGAAAGCCGCCCTGACTCCTGAGCCTTTCATGAAGTGGAATGCCTTGACGTACCAGCACGCTACATAATCGATGTTACCTGCTGCCTTCCAGTTTGTGAATATTGTTGAGAGTTCGCGCTTCTGCTCTGGTGTCATAATTCTTGCGCCCCTGAATGGCGGGTTGCTGATGATGTAATTGAGGTTTTCAGGTTTAATCAGGTCTTCCCAGTTATAAGTAACAGCGTTCTCCCGGATTATATTAGCGTAGTGTTGAAGGGGTAAATACTCGTCTTTAATATCTATTATTGCTTCAGTCTCTTTTCTCATCTGGTGCTCTGCTATGTAAAGGGCAGTCCTTGCAACGTTGACGGCGAAGTCATTTATCTCAATCCCATAGAACTGCGAGATTGAAACCTTTATGGGAGTCAGTGAACCTTCTGCGACAGTCTTTTGACTCTTTGAGAGTTCAGCAATAATTTTGTTCTCGAGTCTACGCAGCATTATAAAAGTCTCAGTCAGGAAATTCCCGGAACCGCAGGCGGGGTCAAGGAACGTTAGGCGCGATAATTTATCCTGAAGAGCAATCAGCTTTTTGACCCGCGAAGTCTTTCTAACGTCCGCAAGAATCTCGTCAAGTTCATGATTTAACTCATTCATGAATAACGGGTTAATGACCTTGTGAATGTTTTCCGGCATAGTATAATGCATTCCGCCAAATCTTCGTGTATCGTCATTCAGTGTTGACTCGAAGATAGCACCGAAAATCGTGGGACTTATCGATGACCAGTTGAAGGACTCCGACATGTCCTCAAGGATTATGCGCAAGGGTTCGCCGTCAATTTTGGGGATCTCTATGTTTTCTTGCTCGAACAGTCCGCCGTTGATGAACCTGAAAGCCTTTAGATCGTCCTCTAAATACGGGTCGCGTTCGTCTTCCTCCTGATTCAGGACAGCGAATAACTCAAGCAGCGAAGTTCGTGCTGTGTTCTTTCGTGAGGTCAGGAAGTCATGAAAGGCATTTTTCGCGAATATCCCTGAGTCTTCAGCATAAAGCAGGAATACGAGTCTTGTGCATAAGATATTGAGATTTCGCTTCGATATTTCCGAATTTTTGTCCTTGTAGCGGGGTTTTATGCAGTTATAGAATTTGCGAATCAGATCGCCTGCTTCTTCTGATAACTTCTGCTCGCGGATCTCTTTCGGGGTCTTTGCGTTAGTGTTTACGAGGATTAATAACTTCTGCCACTCTGACTCTAAGTCTTTGAGCAAAATTATTTCCGGTTCATCTCTGGGGAATTCCAAATCATGAACCCTGAACTCTCGAAAGTTGCAGGTGATAATCCAGCGTCCCTGCTCTGAGGCCGGCAACCAGTCACGATAACGCTTGGCCTGTTCAAAAGGAGTAAGGACTGTTCCGTCAGACTGATGCACAGCTTTTGTCAGGTCTACATTGAGTCCCTTCTGCTCGATTAATACTTTAGTGGAAGGGATATATGCGTCAATGTAGCTCTTGTGTGAGAGTGCGACAGTTTTCTCGAACTCGATAAAGTCAGCCGGTGACTCGACACCCAAGACATCGTGCAGTAATTCAAGCCAGAATGTCTGGGCCTCGCCCTTCTCACTGCCCCTGTTAAGCCATGATGAAGCAAATTCTCTCGCTTGCTCAGTTCTGTCCTGCATGGTTGTCCTGCTTGTTACTTGGCTCGTCTGACTGCCTCTTTTGTGATTACGTCGTGCGCTCCGCCTTCAACGAGTGTTACAGGTGAGACGAGTGTAATTCTTGCCTTCTCTCTCATCTCGCAAAGGTTCAACGCCCCGCAGTTGCAGAAAGTAGAGCGAATTTTGCTCAGTGTCTCCGTAACGTTGTCGCGTAAAGTCCCGGCATATGGCACGTAACTGTCGACTCCTTCCTCAAATGAGAGTTTTGCCTGTGAAGAGTCCCCCGAATCGTAACGCTGCCAGTTTCTAGCCCGTGATGACCCTTCGCCCCAGTACTCTTTGACGTAATTGCCGTTGACCATTACCCTGTTTGTCGGGGATTCATCGAAGCGTGCAAAGTAACGTCCAAGCATGCAGAAGTCAGCACCCATTGCAAGGGCTAACGTTATGTGATAGTCCATGACTATTCCGCCGTCTGAGCATA
>JAFSQO010000220.1 GCA_017446645.1 Synergistaceae bacterium
GAAGCAGTTACGGAAAATTCTTATGCTGTCCTGAACTTTTTTAGCGCGTTCCATGTCGCCTGCGGTGAATGCCTCGTAAATCTCCACCATTGTACGTGGGAAGACGTTAGCACAGCCTGCGATTCCGCCTTTACCTCCGAATACGAGTGCCGGAAGAATGAGCGAGTCATTGCCTGATAAGACGCTGAACTCTTTGCCTATATCGCTGGTAAGTTCGATATACTGTTTCATGTTGTCGAAATTTCCGCTTGAATCTTTTGCGCCTGCTACATTTGGAATATCCTTAGCGAGCCTTGCTACAGTTGCGGGGGCTAAAGCGTTTCCGGTTCTTGCGGGAATGTTGTATAACACTACGGGGATTTTTACGGATTCTGCTACTGCCTTGAAGTGATCATAAAGCTCATCCTGTGAGGCAGCTGCGAAGTAAGGCACGATAACTGACAACACGTCTGCTCCGATTTCTTCTGCTTCTTTGCTGAGTGTAATCGTCTCTTTCGTGGTCGGGCAGCCTGTACCTGCATAGACCGGGACTCTCTTCTTTGTCTCGTCAACTACTACCTTGAGAATCTGGACTTTCTCCTTGTGGCTTAATGCGTAGGCTTCTCCGTTGGTTCCAAGAGCGAAGACTCCGGAAACTCCTGCGTCAATCATGCGGTTGACCTGATGGCGAAGTTCTGCCTCGTTAATGCTTTCGTCATCGTTCATAGGCGTTAAAATGGGCGGTATGATTCCTTTAATTAATGACATGATAAAAATTTTCCTCCTTACATAATTTCAAGATAAATTTTGCGCGCGTCTTCCGGATTAACTTTCCTGCGGTTGTTCACAAGTAAGCGTGTTACCTGCATTCCTGCGTCAACAAGCCAATCTAAATCACCTTCAGGGACTCCGAAATCCTTGAGGCTCTTGGGTATGTCCAAATGTTCGACGATCTCGCCGAGTCTCTGAATCACTGCCTTGCTCTTGGCCTCCTGAGTCGAAGCATTGCCCCTCATGCACCTGTCGTAGGCTTTGGCTAATAACTCCCGGCACTCTGGCTCGTTGAACTTCATGACGGGCACTAACAAAATCGCGTTAGAGACACCGTGAGCGATGTGATACTTGCCTCCCAACGGATAGCTTAATGCGTGGACTGCTGTAGTTCCTGAAGCAGTGATTGCAACTCCTCCGTAAAAGCTGCCGATTTGCATGTTCAACTTTGCCTGCATAGCGTCAGGGTCATCACAAGCCTGAATTATGCTGTTGAGGATCAAATCAAGTCCCTCAAGTGCAAACGTATCACTGAAGGGATTTGCTTTATTGCTCGTGAAACATTCTAT
The DNA here is from genome assembly GCA_017446645.1 of Synergistaceae bacterium. GTDB lineage: Bacteria > Synergistota > Synergistia > Synergistales > Aminobacteriaceae > JAFUXM01. The sequence continues at coordinate 1,320 of JAFSQO010000220.1, forward strand.
GCAGTGTGCCATTGCGTCAATCCCTGTAGCTGCTGCAATTTTTCGCGGCAATTTCTTAATCATAACAGCGTCAAGAATCACATAATCAGAGATCATTGCGTTATTCACAATTCCGACCTTCAACTCTCTTTCAGGAACTGCAACTATAGCGTTTGGAGTAGCCTCGCTGCCTGTGCCTGCTGTCGTTGGGATTACAAGGGTCTTGATGTACTTGCGTGCTCTTGAAGGGTCATCGAGCAAATCTTTGATTGAGTAGTCGTTGGTCATTAAGACACTCGAAAGTTTTGCAGTATCCATGACGCTGCCTCCACCTACTGCGAGGATGAAATCTGCGCTGTATTCCCTGCACTGGTCAACTAATTTCTGAGCCTGGGTGTAGCTTGGTTCTGGCGGTAAGTCGTTCAGGATAACGTAATCGACTCCGGATTTCTTGACCTCGTTCAATGGGAAGTCGAGAAGCCCTGCTCCCTCTATGCCCTTGTCTGTGAAGATCGCGAGTTTCTTGACTCCTTCTGCCTTGAGGACCGGGCCAATGTTGCTGAGAGAGTCCTCGCCGCTGAAAACCTGCTTAGGCATTCCTAATGTGTACTTGGTTAACATGTTTTACCCCCTTAGAGTGAATAAAATTTATTTCTTACCGGCAATCTTTACGAGTAAATTTTCTTCGCCGAATCCGCCGGATTTTGCCATGATGTAAAAGTTTTTCCCGTTGTACGTATAGCTTGTCAGGACGACTCCCTTTTCGATTTCGCAGACTGGGACGAGTTCATGAACGTTCACCGCCTGCATTAGGGCTAATAACGTATCGCCTCCAACACACATTAATCGTGCA
>JAFSQO010000221.1 GCA_017446645.1 Synergistaceae bacterium
AAATCTCCAGGCAGTTCTTCAGGATACCAGCGCATTATCACGTTGTTGTTCTGGATATTATAGAAAGTTACGTTGCGTTCTACAGGGTCAGCAAAGGCACATTCATTCACAGAGATTAACTCAGCGTCATTGATTACGAGTGTCTGAGTAGAGACGAGAAGCTCCGGCGTGATATTTGCCTCGTTGATATTCGCAAAGGTGTAGATGTCCCCGTTTGCCGTAAATACTATAAAAGTACCGTCACCCCTGGGGAATGCGACAACAGGCTGAGGGATATTAACCTCGATAAAGTTATTCAGGCCCGCAAAAGCATCTAGTGCCCCTGCATAAGCTCCCTGATGAATGTAAATTTTATCCCCGAAAGTGTCAGGAATGCATACGGTCGTACCGAGTGCCCTTATCTTGCCCATGCCCTTAATGCTGAACGGACGTGTCCAGCCTGTGTTCCATTCGGTCTGTACGGTAGATTGCGCTGCCTTCCAGCTTACAGGAACGGGAGCAGTACCCAGTACTGTGTGTAAAATGCCGTCAAGTTCCTCAAAACTTTTCTGGATTCTGGGAGCTGACTCATCAAGCGGCCTGACTTCCAGATAATTCCGAAGTGCTGACATTGCCCCTTCAGTGTCTCCCAAACGATTTAGATTTAACGCACTGAGCAGGTAATAGTCTACCATGTAAGTGTTTTCTGTTATAGAGTGGTCAAGATATACCTGAGCTTCTCTGTAATCACGCCTCATGAAATGGACGTAGGCGTTGTTGAAATATCTCTCTGCTTCGTCAAGGTCTGCACGCGGGATCTCTGCAGAGTGTGAGACTGCAGCAAGGCATGTAAATATTGTTATCGTGATTAATAATATTTTTCGCATTAAAAATTTTTTCTCCTGTTGAATTGCAATGTCTTTAATTTTTAGAGTATTATAGCCGATATAAAATTCTAAAGGAGGTTTAAGTTTTTAATATGAACATACAGGAACTACAGAGCAGTAATCAAAGCGAACTTTACAGGATACGCAAAAATACAGCTCAACAGACGGAGGCAGCCGAAGCCGAAAAGATTTCTCAACAGCTTACCGAACAACAGCCCGCTCAGGTAGACGAATACGATAAAGCTAACCCAGTCGGTGAAGAAGTCAAGGGAATTTACAGCGTATCTCGTGACGAAGAAGGCAACTTGAAAGTGAATTACACACAGCCTGCTGAATCTAAATCTAAATCTGAGTCTAAATCTGAGAATGAAAAGGACTCCGAAAAAGTTCAGGCTTCCGGGAACTCTGGCAAATCACAGGGAGCTTCAGGAGTTCAGCAAACTTCAGAGACAGAAGACAGCAACGAAGAAGAAGTTGAGAAACTCAAGAAACAGAGAGACGCAGTAAAGGCTCAACTGAGAAGTGAACAGGATGAGGCAGTGAAATCTCAGTTAAGGACACAGCTTCAGAATATCGAGGCTCAGATAGCATTGAAATCAGCGAGCATTAACTCATAATACCTATTCGCCGTTAATCTTTCTGAAGACCTTAAGGATTATAGAGGCCAGTTTTTGGGAGTCATGCCTGAGAACCCGGCCTTCTTTTTCGCTCTCAAATACTGATGCAGTCGGGGCTTCAACACACACGCAACCCATGTTCTTAATCTCCTCGCGCTGGTGGTAGTCAAGATATAGCGGACTTGCTCCTTCGAGTTTATACGCTTCTATAATGTCGTCTGGTATAGGGTCACTGTTTACGATTACGAAATCCGGAACACACCCTAATGCCGCGCTTACCCACTTTAAGTGCTGGACAACGTTCATGCCTTGAGTTTCTTCTGGCTGTGTCATGAGATTGCAGATGTAAATCTTCGGGACTTCTGAGCTTCTTATTTTCGCCGCAAAGTCAGGGAGCAGCAGATTTGGTATTACACTGGTGAATAAACTTCCCGGCCCCAATAAAATCACGTCTGAATCATCTACAGCATCAATTACTTCTCTAATAGGTTTAGCGTTCACGGGTTCGAGCCATATTTCTTTGAGTGAGCTGCCGTGTTCTGATATTTCGAGTTCTCCCTTGACCTTCAGGCCCTCGTGAGTCCTTCCCATTAGGGTAATGCCTTCTGTCGTTACAGGCAAGACCCTGCCCCGTATTGACAGCAGGTGATTCATTTGTTCGACTGCCTTGCTGAAATCCCCGCACATCTCAGTTACTGCGAGCAATAAGAGATTACCCAGACTGTGCCCGGACAATTCGCCCCTGTCAAATCTGAAGTCGAGAATTCGCTTTAACTCGTTGTCATTTTCAGCCAGAGCCACGATACAGTTTCTGACATCACCGGGCGGAAGCATTCCCCATTCATTGCGAAGTCTTCCGGAGCTGCCTCCCTCGTCCGTTACAGCGACAACAGCCGTGATATTTCGGGTAAATGCCTTTATTCCGCGTAACAGTGTCGAGAGTCCAGTGCCGCCGCCAATTGCCAGAATATACGGACCATTGGATAAACGCCTGTTTATTGCCCGTTCGATTACGTGCCCGGAGCCGAGTTTCAGCCTTCCGAACATGAATAATATTAACAGAGTCGTGAGGACCCCCAGAATGAAATAGCTCATTGGTGGCCGTGTCCTTTATCGCGGTGAATTACGCAGACACCGTTATATATTTTCGAGTAAATCTCATAGATCCATTCAGCCATTGCGACCGACCTGTGACGGCCTCCTGTGCAGCCGACTGCAATGTGAAGCTGCCCTCGCACGTTATTCAGAAATTCAGGTATAGCGAAGTCCAGAAAGTTTTTCGTGAGGTCAATGAATTTTCTGGTTTCAGGGAATTGCAGAAGATATTGCTTAACCGGCTCATCTTCTCCTGTCAGGTTCTTTAGCTCGTCAAGATAATACGGATTAGGCAGGCATCGAACGTCCATAACGAAGCTAGAGTCTTGAGGCACTCCGTATTTATATCCGAATGAGCTGATTAATATAGAGATACCTCCGTCATACTCGAAAAACTCTTTTAATAATCTCTCCCTGTGTTGATGAAGGTCCATCATTGATGTGTCTATCACGATATCAGCCCTATCAAGGACAGGTGCAAGTATCTCGCGCTCCAGCATTATGCCCTCACGAGTGGACAAGCCGCGATTTAACGGGTGTACTCTTCTCGTTCGTTCGTAGCGTCTGAGTAATTCTTCATCTGAGGCAGTGAGAAATATGACTTTCACGACTCCTCCCCATGCTGTAGAAATATCATCGATGACTTTGACAAAATTGCTGCTGACATTCCTCACATCGACAGTTGCGACGACTCCGCGGCTGTTTGCAGCTTCTGGTCTCTCTGATATGAGAGTGAATAATTGCGGCAACAATTCGGGCGGTAAATTATCTATAGTGATGAAACCGAAATCCTCAAGAACTTTCAGGGTCATCGTTTTACCTGCACCGCTCATGCCTGTGACGATTATAAACTGTTGAATTTCTTTCAGGGTCAAACACCTCCGTCCGATATTGTACACCAGAAAAACGCTGTGTTATAATTCACACTGAACTTTTCACAGTAAGTAATAAAAGTAATAAAAGAACAAGAGAGGAGCACTTTCGATTTAACATGAAGAAGGGAACATTTCAGCCCCACGTAATACCCAGAAGGCGCAAGATAGGGTTTTTAGCACGTTCAGCATCACCATCGGGGCGCAAGATTTTACGCAACAGACGACGCAAGGGACGCAAGTTTTTAACCCGTGCCTGATTTATCTTTATCTAGGATCACAAAAGGCTGGGAATTCGATTTACTGTTCCGCACCGGCATTAGGACTCAGGGAGAGCTGGTGCGGTTGTTGTATTTGAGAAATGAGTCATGCTCGATTCAGGTCGGCTTCGTAGTCAGCAAGAGATTGGGCAAGGCTAACGTCCGTAACAGGGGCAGGCGTATCTTACGGGAGGCATTCAGGCAGGTTCAGACCCAGATAACACCCGGCCTCAAGATAATCCTGTCTCTTAAAGATAACGGACTCAATGCCAAGACTCAGGACATTCACAGGGAATTAATTAATTTACTAAGGCGCAAAAAATTATTGATCACGTAACGTAAAATGCTTTCCAGACTCGCAGTAATCTTTATCCGAATGTATCAGCTTATAATCTCGCCATATCTTGGCACTAACTGCAGGTTTTACCCGTCCTGCTCAAATTATGCTATTGCAGTTTATCAGGAATGGGGGTTCATGAAAGGGACTTGGCTGACATTCAGGCGTTTAATCAAGTGCGGGCCGTGGAATGACGGGGGGATTGATTTGCCCCCTAAGAAATAAGAAACGAAACGAAAGGAGACATAAACATGTGGGAACAGTTAAAAGCGTTGCTGCTTGGACTGCTGCAATTCATACACGATTCAATCACGAACATAGGCATAGGCTCTAATTTTGCATGGGGACTTGCAATAATAATATTAACCCTGCTGGTTAGGCTCTTGATGCACCCATTGACCCAGAAGCAAATGACGAGTATGCAGAAGATGCAGAAGCTCCAGCCTCAGTTAAAAGTCTTACAGGACAAGTATGGCGATGACAAGGATGCCCTGAACCGTGAGACCATGGCACTCTACAAAGAGAATAAAGTTAATCCCGCGAGTGGCTGCTTGCCGTTATTAATTCAGCTGCCTATATTTATTTTGCTGTACGGTGTACTTTATGATTTGACAAAAACAGAAGCATTCACTGATGTCACGTTTTTGGGCGTTAATCTGGGCGGCAGTGTATTATCAACGATGGCAGAAGCCCTGAAACTTGTTGACGAAGCAGGTGTCAGAATCCCTGATGAGCAATTAGGCTTTGTAATGGTGTTCCTGTCATCATTTACGAATTTGCCGCTGTTATTCTCGAACATAGGCATCTGGATATATAACTTTATCTTGTTAGGGTTAATTGCCTGGCTGACCTGGTACCAGCAGCATTTATCTTCTTCAGGCAATCCGTCAATGGCGATGATGAACTGGTTCATGCCGTTGTTCCTGACGTTTATATGTTTCGGACTTCCCGGCGGTGTCTTGCTTTACTGGGGAGTGTCGTCCTTAATGGGAATTATTCATCAGGTAAGGATTTCCAGGAAGACTCAAGAAGAAATGAAGCAAAAACCGGTTCTCTACCAGGAAAAGCCCAAGGCGAAATAATTATAGAAGGTGATCGAATTGATTCAGCAGAAAACTATGACGCTTGAGGACATGCCCAGCGTTGAGGAGGCTCTGAACAAGGCTTCGGAACTGTGGCGGGTCCCGGTTGAGGAGCTGCACTCAGAAGTAATCAGTGAGGAAAAAAGCGGCTTTCTGGGTCTGGGAGCAAAGAAACTCACGGTAAAAATTACAGGCCCCGAAGACCCTGACTTAATCACTAAAGGTGTTGCATTCCTTGACGAGGTGTTAAAGCTCATGAACTTCGAGGCAAGCACTAAACAGAACGAGAATGACCGCAACATGATTGAAATCGAGGGCAAAGACGCTTCAGATTATGTCGTCGGACGCTACGGTGACGCATTAAAATCTATGGAGTATCTTGTGAATCTGGCACTGAGAGACCCCAAGAAGGAGCCAAGACTCAAAGTTGATAGCTGCGGTTATCGTGCAAGACGTTCCAAGAGCCTCGAAAGACTTGCAGAAGCTACGGCACGCCAGGCAATAAAATTCGGTCGTCCCATAAAGCTCGAACCAATGGAAAGCTGGGAACGCTGGGTCATTCATACAACACTGAAAAGCAATCCTGAAGTCAGCACGGAGTCAGTCGGCGAGTCCCCTTCCCGGAAGGTCGTAGTAATGCCTAACTTTGAGGCCAATGCAGAGTCAGAGTTTACACCAGGCCCCGCGATGATGAGGGTACGAGCTTTGAAGGAACGCAATAATGTCCGCAATAGTCGCAGCCACTCAGGTTCGCGAAAATTCAGACGATAAGGACGTAAGACCCCTTCCCGGCAGTGAAGTCCCTCCTGTCAAGGGGGGATTTAGGGGGGTCTACTTACCACAGATTTAGGGGACCTATTTCAACATGATAATAACAACTTTCAACGTAAATTCAGTCAGAGCGCGCCTTCCAGTCCTGACTAAGTGGCTTGACGAGTGCAGACCCGACTTTCTTTTCATGCAGGAGACTAAGACTCAAGATAAGGACTTCCCTGAGCTTGCCTTCAGTGAGCTTGGCTATAGGGCATTCTATCACGGAGAGAAAAGCTATAACGGTGTTGCTGTCCTCGTTAAAGATAATTTAGAGGACGTGAGCGTCGAATTTGGTTTTAATGACAATTATTACAGCGAAGAGGATAGTGAAGAAAATAGATTTACGACTAGAGTCTTGACTCTGAGACATGGGCAGCTTGTTGTCCTGAATACTTATGTGCCGCAGGGAAAGGCAGTCACTAGCCCGGATTATGACGTAAAAAAGAAATTTCTTGCACGAGTAAAGGCTTTCATAGCCCATAACAGCAATAAATTATTTCTGTGGCTCGGAGACTTGAACGTTGCGCCGGATCTTATTGACGTTACTCACCCGGAGAACAAGAAAAATCACGTGTGTTTCTGCGATGAGATAAGAGATATATTTGCTGATACATCATCCGGGCTCGTTGATTTACTTAGGCTCTTCAACAAAAATCCCGGAGTGTTTACGTTCTTTGATTACAGGGTAAGGGACTCACTGAGCAAAAATATCGGCTGGAGAATTGACCACATGCTGGCGAGTGAATCCCTTGCTAAACTGGCCAAACACTGCGAACCCGATACAAGAGTCCGGGGCTGGGGAAAACCCTCGGATCATGTACCGTTAAGTGCAGAGTTCGAGGAATTTCTCCCCTAAGTCAAATTATTATTATTTCTTGAGATACTTGTCAAAGAAGTCAACCATGATTTTCATGACAGGCTCCTGAACCCAGTAAGGTCCCCCGTGAGCTGCGTTGTTAATCACGTAGCGTTCTGCCTCTACTCCTTTAGCCTTTAATGCCTGGAAGAGCAAATCAGTCTGGCTTGGTGAGACTAAAGTATCTGCTGTTCCGTGCATTAATAACATTGGGACTAACTTGCCTGAATTCTTCTCGACATAAGTAACCGGGCTTGCATATGCTGCTTCTTCAGGATGCGCGAGAACTCCCCCGTCCTTGCCTCCGAATGTAGGTGTACCCAGTGCCCAGAGTGCTTCAGTAGCTCCTGCTGAGGCGTGGCCCTTCTGGTTCTCTTCGTCATAATCCATGCCGATGTTAGTGATGTCAGAAATTCCGAAAATGTCAGCTGCACACAAGACTTCGCTGGAGTAGTCAAGAAAATCGCCCTTGTCGAATTCCTTCATGCCGTTTGTGAGTCCCACAAAAGCCGACAAATAACCGCCCGCAGAGTTTCCGAGAACTCCTACTCTGTTTACGTCAATCTTGTACATGTCAGCATGAGCGCGAAGCCACCTGATAGCAGTCTTGCAGTCCTCTAATGGCAATGGGAACTTTGAGAGCGGTGCATAACGGTACTCAATGCTTGCAACAACATAGCCAGCCTGGGCGAGTCTCATTCTCTGCTGAATCCAGTTATTTTTCGGGGCCATGATAAACCCTCCGCCGGTGATAAACACTATCAGGGGCATTGGCTCTTTTCCGTCAGGGACAAGGACATCAAGGTGAAGGGCGTAAAGCTGCGAACCCCTCCAGTAACCTTGGGCAAACGGAATATTTTCATAAAGATTAATTTGATTTGCCGTGAGTTCGACATCGAGATATTTGCTTGGAAATTTCTCACTTGCAAACGAACACGAAGCAAGAACTACAAGAACGAGTAAAGCTGCAAAGATTTTGTGCATAAATATAACCTCCTGAAATCTGAAAAAATTATTTTCGTCCGGATAATGACATAATCGCCTCAAAAATTGCGTCAGGGGTTGCACGTTCTGCAATAGTTACGTTGACAAAGCCCAATCTCACAGCCTCGTCAGCAGTCTGAGTCCCTATGCAAACCGCACTGACTTCGCGAAAATCACTCACACTCCCGCAGAAGCCCCTCACAGTTGAAGCCGAAGTGAATACTATTATGTCTATAAAATCTGGAACGTTAATTAATTTTACCGGTTCAATTCTATAAAGACAAATTTCATGATAATTTATTCTGTAAGAGTCAAAGACTTCAGCAATATCCGGAGAGCCTTGCAACGCCCTGAACATCAGAATTCTCCGGGCTGACAAGAGTCCTTCAGCCAAGTGCCTCCCGTCATAGATTTCCGGGATAAAGTCAACTTTTAACCCGTGAGATCTCAGAGCTTCACCCGTCGCAGGGCCAATCGCAGCAATCTTAGAATCGCCGAGTTCGCGGACATCACGCCCTGATTTATGCAGTAACTCGAAGAATGCATTAACGCCCGTAACGCTGGTAAAGCCAACCCAGTCATAGCCTGATAAACTTTCGCCGTTAAGTGAGCCTTCAAGGGTACAGGTCTTTATCGTAGGCATCAAGATAACTTCTGCACCTGAGTCACGTAATAAACGCGACAAATATTCAGAGCGTCCGGCAGGTCTGGTGATTAATATTC
>JAFSQO010000222.1 GCA_017446645.1 Synergistaceae bacterium
AGTCTGCGGCTTGCTCTTGTTCTTCGCAATGTAAATGTCATAGTAATCTGATTTAGGCAATGATAGGGCAACAATAAATTTTTTACCTACAGTGTCAAGAGTTTTGCCGTCTCCACCGAGTAACTGCCCTGTTGCTTTTGTAGTTGAAGCTGCTGAAGCCCTTACGAGTCCGGAAGTTCGCACTGCTGACGCTGTTGTGTTCTGCCGTGCCAGCGGGAATACGTGAAGGTCAGACGCTGCAACGCCTTGAAGTTTATCGAGTAATTCACTGTTGAAGAGGACGTTGACTTTAGTCGCGTAATTCCCTGCATCTGGGACTTCAACACCATTGAAGCCTCCGAGTACTTCAATATCGTCGTTTTCGAGTTGTGCCTTTACTGTATCCGTAACTTCTGAAGCACCGCCAAGTTCATCGCGGGTTACGTTATTAACACTTTCAGCGTTTAAGACTCCTGCAATGCTCCCTGACATGTCGTTAAAGTCATCATCACGAATCAAAACCGCACGGGTATCAATAAAATCTGTTCTGCAATGCCAGCCGTACCTGATAAAATTAGCATTGTCGTTATGGTCATTGCCTGCGTCAATCCATTCATCAAGAGCTTGTTTTGAGTTCGCTACTTTGGGATATACCCTGAAGTATGAGTGAACCTGATCAATTGCGTCATACTCTACAGGATTTTCGAGCTTCAGGATTCCGCTGTGAGCAGGGTTAAAGTTATCCCAAATATCTTCTTCTAAACCTTGAAAATTTCCGGAGTGATCGAATATTCCCACACCATCAAAGTAGCACAGAATCTCAGGGGTATACTCTGCCTCAATGTCAGGGTACTGGGCAATGTGATATTTTATTGCCGTAACTTTACTGCCTTCCATGACAAGCTCAAGACAAGGGAAAAATCCTTCAGACGAGAGCATCTTAGTAATAGGCATATATTCAGGAAATGTTCCGCTGCCGTTGAATTTGCTTAACTCTCCGGGGAATGTCCAGCTGAATTTTTTACCGCTGAGTTTCTCTGCTGTCTCATCTGAAAAACCTATCGCCCATTCGTACCACTCGCCGAAAGGGTGAGTCATTTCGCGACTGATTCCAAATTCATTATAGCTGTCGCCAAGTGATTCAGCAGTCTGGTAAATTGGAAGAGTTATATCTTCGCCGTCTTTAATTTCCCGTATCTCGATGTTGAGATTATCAAGCAGTGAATAGCCGCCGTCCTTGATTGTGATTTTGCCTTCAGCGAAATACTTTGCTTCATTGACTATATTGAACATGTTGAAGCTTACTCCAGAGCTTGCATAATATGCGTGCTTGTAATTAATCTTGCCGTCCTCAATTGGAACGTTGATACTTGCTTCTGTGTAAAATCTTATGACCGGGTCGCCGTCGTAAGGGCTAAAGTAACGCCACTGATAGCACTTATTCTTGTCCGTGCCGGCGTAATACCGCAAGAGTGTCATGTATAGATGATGAATTTCGATCCCAAAGCCAAAATTAACGGTGCCTTCTAGGGTTTCCCCTGCAGTCTTAGTAACGAGAGCATTTCCTGCTATGCCGTTATAGAGTACAAAGTCTTCTTCTTCATAGAGGTGTGCAGTACCATTGTTATAGCAGCCCCGTATCTCGATTGTCATGTCAACTTCAGCA
>JAFSQO010000223.1 GCA_017446645.1 Synergistaceae bacterium
TATGTCCTGTAAGACTACGTTTTGCGGTCTGTGAGCACCTGTAGGGACGCTGGCTTCGCAGACTATTTCGCCGGACTCGCTGACTATACCCGTCTTGATATTAGTGCCGCCTATGTCAATTCCGATATAATATGCCATGTAATTGATTAACTCCTTTTTGCTAATTATATAACGAGGTGTAAATGATTCACATGAAGAATAACATGAAGAGAAAAATTTTTGCAGCATTATTATTTATTCTTGCAGGGCTGGCTTCTTTATGGCTGCGTCCTGTACCTGAGCAGTCACGGCAGGGCTTTGCTATGAATACGATTATCAGCATGAGAGTCTTTTCGCGTGACGACAAGATTCTTGACGGCGCATATGATTTATTGTACAGGCTTGATAAACTGCTCTCAATGTATGATTCAGACTCGCAAATATCGAAGATAAATAATCTTGCAGGTGTCGATAAAGTCATTGCTGCTCCTGAAGTTCTCGAAGTAGTGAAGGACTCACTTAGACTCTATGACCTCACAGAAGGAATATTTAACCCGTTAATCGGCCCTGTGACTCGACTCTGGAAAATCAACAGGAACAGTAATAATAAACCGTCACGGGAAAGCCTTGACTCTGCTGTTGCTCTAAGTGATATAAATAATCTTGAGCTTGACGAGAAAAACATATATCTCAAGAATAAAGGCTGTCTGCTTGACTTAGGCGGCATAGCAAAGGGTTATGCAAGCAAGAAAATCGCTGATTTACTCAAGAGCAAGGGCGTTAAATCCGGTATCCTTGACTTGGGGGGCAACATCTACGCAATCGGCAGTAATGACGGCGAGAAGTGGCGCATTGGTATCCGGGACCCTCTGAATCCTGCAAGCAATCCTGCACTTGTAGTCAATGTTGAGGACTCCAGCGTGATAACTTCGGGAAGTTACGAGAGGTTCAAGGTTATCGACGGCAAAAAGTACTCACATTTCTTTGACGTTAAGACCGGCGAGTCAGTCCAAAGCGATTTGCTCTCAGCGACACTCATAACACCTGACGGAAGCCTGGCAGACGGGTTAGCAACGGCATTCATGATAGCTGGCTACGAGAAATCAGTAAGCATCATCAAGAAATTATCACCGCAGCCTGGTGTCGTGTTTATCAGGCAGACTGAAACAGGAACCCCGGAGATAATCACGAACATTAAAGGCTCAGTCAGTAATGCGAAATTCTCACTTATTGCGATAGAGTAAAAACTTGAGTCCTGACTCGTATTCTGTGCCGTAAGATATAGCTTGATTCGTGTTTGGGAAATTCCCCCGGCAGATATACGGCTCAACGGCCAAGAAAGCCCGGCCAAGTTCGTTAAGTTCGAGCCTGAATCTGAATCTCGCAATCTCTCCTGACTCTATCACGTAAGGTGCAAGGGAGTTTGAGTCATAAATTATGTTCCGCTGCCTGTAAAATTCCTCGTCAATGCTCAACGAAGCCCAAGGGAACAAGTAAGGCAGCCGCAAAACCTGGGGCATGTCCGGGGAGGTCTCGAAGGGCCACTGATAGACTCCGCCGTCCGGATTGCTTATGCAGATTCTCAAATTCCCCCGTGATGAGGGCTGATTGATCCACTCGTCAAGCTCTAAATACACTTCACGGCCTGAGTTTATTAGTTCAATCAGTGCTTTATCCAATGCAAGCCTCGCAAGATAAGGACTCGTGCAGCTGAGATTTGCTATCTTGTGAGCAGCCTCTTCGTTATATTCGTTGTCATATGGGACGATTAACTCCCAATGAGTTCCGGTAATTTCAAGATTGTCAATGCTTACAGACTCCCATAAAAGCCTGTTCCTGTCGGGTTCGTATACCATGATGATTACAGGCAGTGAATGCTGAAGCCAGTACGCTGCAACAGAAGTGTCGCCTGTGCAGACGTAGCCCCGCGAAGATTTCCCGGATTTCTCTAACTCGTCTGAAGAGCACACCCGCAAACCTATGAGTCTGGGATTATCGCCGGTTATTTCAAGATGAGCATTGAGTCCCGTAGCTCCCTGAATTTGTGTACGAAAGATTAAGCCTGTCATCTTGGCCGTAAGTCTGTCAGCTGTGTATAATGCTAATCGTTTAACGTCATTCGGATTCAGAATTGCAACACTCCCTATCTTGTTGTTTAACGCAAATTATAATACATACTCATCTTTTATTCTCTGAAGTTCGCCGAGTTCCTGAAGTTCCTGATTAGTTGCCTGTCCCCGCGAAAGTTTTGCCCGGATAAAATTTATTCTCTCTTTTATGCGGCTGCTCCTGAGATCATTATAAATTTTCCTGAATTGTTCCGGCTGAGGCAAGTTCTCCCTGTTGGATTGCCTGCAAAATTCCTCGCCCTTAGCAATGAAACCGGTCTTGTCAGTGTCTCCAAGCGAGAGCCATGTTGCTTCGAGTTCGTCAGGATTTGTACTCATGATAGCGAGTGCTATGTTCTGAGCAAATTCTGACCTGAACAGCTTGAAATTTTCCTGATTGCCCGTCATCATCAGGCGGCATTCACGATTACGCATTAAGAGGGCACACAGTCCTGCTTCGGCTGAGTCATCGTGCAGACTTGAGTGTCCATTACTATGACTGACAATTTGACTCTGATTCTGATTCTGAGTCTGAGTCTGCAAGTTCTCTTTGTTGTTCTTGTCATTTTTCATGCGAATTAACCTGCGTTCGAGTTCACTGGGAGGCGTGAAAGTTACTTCGCTGATCTCTGCCCCGTACTGCAAAGCTTCGTCGAGGCTCAATCTGCTCAAGCCTTCAAAGAGTTCATCTAAAGCGTTTTTTCTCGTTGCCGAGTCATTCAATGCAGGTTTCAAGATTTCTATATGCTGAAGGATTAACGGCTTTGCGTCCTTGATTGCCTGCTCAAATTCTTCCGGTGAGTGTGAGCATAAATATTCGTCAGGATCCTTTGCGCTGTCCTCCGGAAGATTTATGACCCTAACGTCAAGCCCGTGTTCCTGCAAGATATACATGCCCCTGAGAGTCGCGTTCTTTCCGGCCTGGTCAGAGTCATAGCAGATATAGCACCTGTCAGCAAATCTTGAGAGTAATCCGGCCTGTTCAGGAGTCAGTGATGTCCCCAGTGATGCAACGGATTCACGAAAACCGCATTTGTGTAATCTCACCGCATCCATGTAGCCTTCGGTCAAGATTGAGCGTCCCTTCTCACGCATTGCCCTGCGAGCCTCATGAAGCAGGTACAAGTTTTTGCGTTTGCTGTAAATTTCGTTTTCCGGGGAATTTATGTATTTCACACCTTCACCGTCAATTATTCTGCCTCCGAAAGCTATAACACGCCCCGAAATATCACGGACTGGGAAAATCAATCTGCCTCTGAATCTGTCATAAGCCCCGTTTCTGTTTTCGAGTGCAAGCCCGGACGCGATTATGTCCTTCTCTGGTATCCCTGAGTGAGTCAGATAATTGATTAACGAGTTCCAGGAGTTCAAGCTGTAACCGAGTGAAAATGCGTTGATGTCATTGTCAGAGAGCTGCCTGCGTTTCATGTATGCCCTGGCTGCATTGCCGTAGTTGCTGAGTAAGTTGTTTGTGAAGAACTTTGCGCTGAGTTCGAGAATGTCATAGAGACTCTTTGCGTTGCTGCGAGAGTGCTGTTTATACTGCGACATGTCAATACCTGCACGATCTGCGAGAAATTCAAGGGCTTCAGGAAAGGTCATGCCTTCAGTCTTCATGATGAACGAGAATATATTACCGCCTTCATGACAGCCAAAGCAGTAATAGCTCTGAGTATCCGGCCACACGTGAAATGACGGGGTCTTCTCATTGTGAAACGGACATAAACCCGTGTAACCCCTGCCGCTTCGTCTGAGTCTGACTCGTTCGCCGATTATGTCAGTGATGTCAAGCGAGTTCTTTATCTGGTCATATAATTCGTTATTGTCAGCAGGCATTTATAATTAATTCTCTCCCTCAAAAATTTTCTGTCAAGCTATAATATATTAAAATTATCGCACTTTTAGTGAAGGAGTGTTTTTCATGAAAAAAGTTTTCGCAGTTATGATTATGCTGCTCAGTCTTGTAAGTGTAAGTGTAAGCTATGCCGATGAAGTAGATGACTTGCTGAATTTCTACGTCAAGAAGTTCAAGCCGGAAAAGGCATTACTCGTAATCTCCGGCAAACCTGATGCAACGGGAATGTTCAATGATTTATACATGGATCTCAAGGGAGTCAACATTGACAAGTTAAGGCTGGCAGCTCTGACATTTAGAATGAAGGGCGTACAGTTTAACAAGCCTTCAGAATGGAAAAAAGGCAATGTAGAATGCGAAAGCGCAATGCAGGTATTAGCTACAGCTTCGATTTTAGAGAAAGACATTAACCGTTCAATCGAGAATAAATCATTCGGCAGCGATGACCACTGGCATGACGTTCAGCTCGCAATAAATCCCAAGGGACTCTCTGGCAAGGGCTACTACAAAGCGGGCATTCTTGACGTATTGATTAACATAGACAGCGGCCTCAAAATCGTAAAGGGCAAGGAGTTATGGCTCAATAATCCCAAAGTCAAAATCAACAAGCTCGATCTGCCTGACTATATGACGAAACAGGCATTATCGAAGATTCAGCCGTTAGTGAACCTGAATAAATTTCCGTTACCTGTAACCCTTCATAAAGTCCAGCTCAATAAAGGAAGTGCAGTGCTCTCGACAAGGACCCTTCCGAAGGAATTAAGCGGCGGAATCAGATACACTTACACGAAATAAAAATCATTAATTCATTCATCATCATGAACAGCATCGATAAAAAGCGTTATATCTGGGTCATAATTTCAGCACTAATTCAGGGCCTTTTGCTTGGCATCTATGCAATTACTCTGTCGGGGCCTCTGTTATGTATGCCGTTGACCGTAATATTTATTATTCCGTTTGTGTTCTGGCTGTCACAGGAGCAATGGGGGCGAAGACTCTTTAGCCTAATCACGTGGCTTACTGTCGTCCTGCTCCTCTTATGGCTATATAGAATCTGGTCGCTGTACTCACCTAACGGAAGTTTCTATGTAGTGCCGTCACAAAAATCTGACCTGATTCGGGTTTCAATGGCTGTGTTCTTGCTAATTCCGTTCTTTCAGTGCAGGATTTCCGCGTGGAGCTGGAAGATGCCCTATAGTGAGATATTTTTCCAGTTTTGCAGGAATTTATTTTTGCTCTTTCAGGCTGCCATAGTCATCGCTGTCTTCTGGGGACTTCTTGTAACAGCAGGCTTATTATTTGACATTGTCGGCCTCGATAAAGTGCCGTATATCATGTTTAACCCTGTTATAGCTGTTCCCTTGTCGAGCCTTACTATAGCAATTTCGATTTCAGTAGCTATCAAGCACCCCGGTATAGACTCTCTTGGCCGTTGGATTCTTTCTGTGTTAGCGTGGCTTCTGCCGTTCTTCTCTGTATTGTCAATCGTGTTTATCTTGTGTCTGCCCTATTCCGGATTAAAGACTCTCTGGAGCACTGGCCAGGCTTCGACTTTAATGCTCTTGCTGCAGTTTGGGACACTGATTCTTGCAAATGCTGCATGGCTTGACGGAAGCAAATCTGCTTTCCAGAACAAATTCGTGAATTTTCTGGCTAAACTCTCGTTATTATGCCTTCCCATATATACAGGATTATGCATTTACTCGCTTGGGATTCGCGTCGAACAATACGGTCTGACAGTAGACA
>JAFSQO010000224.1 GCA_017446645.1 Synergistaceae bacterium
CTGACAGTACTGCCATCTCGCGCTCAGGGTCTACGTTGTTTAAGTCAAGCCTGTAGCGTTCGTCCATTATCTTGAAGTCAGCCGCATGAACATCGCTGATTTTCAAGGGAGCCGAAGGGATATGCGACTTGTCAGTTACTGCCATTGGTAAATGACTGCCCTGTTCCATTACTTCCCTAAGCTGATCCTCGAACGAGACGTTATGACGTGCGTAACCTGGGGTGTTGGCGTTCGCTACGTTCTTCGTGACTGCATTGAAGCGCGTTGCAAGACACTCTGCCTCTTTCTCTATGACGTTCCAAGTGTAATCGCCTAGCATGGTCTAAATCTCTCACTCCTTTTTTGGGAGTCATTATACACTACAACGCCCCGCCATATCATGAGAATTATCATGTTGCAAATTTTTTCACAGAGCAAAAATATTTCAGCTATTATAACGTTACGAATTTTTTCACTCAGCCTTATAATTTCAAAAATATAAATTCTTTATTAACTCAGGAGGTATTATTATGGACGTGAATGTTATGCAGGCAAAAGAAAGGCTCTATGAACTCTTAGGAATGCTCGAAGACGGCGAAGAGAATCAGATCGTCATTACACGCAAGGGCAAACCCGTAGCTAAGATAATGGACTATTACGCAGTACCATCTTCTAAGAGAATAGGAATAGCTGAGGGCAAATTCACTGTACCAGATGATTTTGACACTATATAAGTGTAGAGCATTTACAACTAACTATACAAAAACATTTCAGTCATTATAACCTTGCAAATTCTCTCACACATGCTTTATCATTCATTAAATCATTAAATATTTGAATCAGGAGGCAATAATCATGCGCATTGAAGCAAGCGAAGTAAAAGAGAAACTCTATCAACTGTTAGGCGAAATGGAATACGATGAAGAAAAATTCTATGTCATCACACACAAGGGACGTGCAGTAGCGATTTTAGGCAATTATGAATATGTATCTGTACCTCGTAAAATAGGCATAGCAAAAGGCAAATTTACCGTTCCTGATGACTTCGACACCATGTAAAGTTCATAGCAATTTACGCCTGTCCCCAAAACATTTCAGCTATTATAACGTTACGAATTTTTTCACTCAGCCTTATAATTTCAACAATGTAAATTCTTTATTAGCTCAGGAGGCTCTATTATGGACGTTAGCGTTATGCAGGCAAAAGAAAGGCTCTATGAACTCTTAGGAATGCTTGAGGACGGCGAAGAGAATCAGATCGTCATTACACGCAAGGGCAAACCTGTTGCGAAAATAATGGACTATTACAGAGACCCTGAACCGGCGCAAAGAATTCGGAATAGCTAAGGGCAAATTCACTGTCCCTGATGATTTCTGTGATGACGACTTTGACCCAAACAACGAAGAGATCACAGAATTATTCGGCGCAAATTAATCATGAAGATTGAACAAGACGAAATAAAACTCGAACTCGGCGGAATGTTATTCACTTGGGATGACGAAAAAGAAAAGATTAACATTCGCAAGCACGGCATTGATTTTACTACGGCAGCAGCGGCATTTTTTGATGAAGATGCTGTTTACGAGTCCAATTCTGTCGATGAAATCACTGGAGAAGAACGCTTTGACATTATCGGCTGGCTCGTTAGTAAATTAATGTTTGTTGTCTATGTCGAGCGCATAACAATAAATGGCAATGATATAATCAGAGTAATTTCAGCTAGAGAAGCTACAAAGGAGGAAAAAATACGCTATGTTAATGGGGCTTAAAGATGTTTTGAATCTTGCACGTACTCCAGAAAAACGCGAAGAAATGAAGAAGTTGTTATTAAAATTATTGCTTGAGGAAAGAAGAGACGAAGATATAGACCTTTCCGATATGCCCGAAGTTACAGATTTTTCACGCTTTAAACCTTTCAAACCTCGTTTCGATGAAATGCGCGCAAAGAATCTCAGACTCAAAGCCGAACAGCAACTAAAAGGGAGGAAATAATTTATTATGATAATGGGATTGAGTGATGTTCTTGCTCTTGCGAAGACTCCTGAAGAACGCAAGGAAATTAGAGACTCTTTGATTAGATTACGAAATATGCGCGATGAAGATATAGATTTTTCAGATATTCCGGAAGTTACGGACTTCACAGGCTGGAAAAGAGCCAAACCATACTTCGACAAGATACGCGAGCACAATCTCAGACTCAAAGCTGAACATGACCCTGCGTGATTGTCGTATAACCCAGTCCATAATATTACCGTCAAGCAATATCCGTAAAATTACTTATTCCCAAATTCAAGACCTTGTTGTAATATATTCGCGTGCTACGGGAAATACGTAGTACAAGATCGTCAAACCGACGCAGTTAGTTAACTACGAGGCAGAGTAAAGCCTCACAAGCTAATGATTTGTGAAGGGTAACGCAGGAGGTCGGAGAAAACCTCTCGGAGCTGTCAAAGGGACAGGAAGGAAACAAGGTAACTTCAGACCCCCCACAGCTCAGAAGTAAGTAAATGACTGAGTGCGTCATGACGATAGCAGATTGACAATTTTATAAGGGGGTTATTTTTATGAGAAAAATAGCATTATTATTAGCTATTGTTTCAGTAGCAGTACTTGCAGCACCCGCCCTCTCGGCAACGAACCCTTTCATGGACGTTCCGATGAACCACTGGGCATATGATGCAATCGGTCAGTTAGCAGCTCACGGTATCCTTTCAGGTTATCCTGACGGTACTTATAAGGGCAAACAGGCTACAAC